>JACRFA010000029.1 GCA_016218065.1 Ignavibacteriota bacterium
ATCACTGGTCAAGGAGTTCTTTCTGGTGTTGGCGAGGTACAAAAATCTCAGCGACTTTGCACGCGAAGCCCGACAGCTGGCAGAGCATAAAATTCCACCAGGATTCGAGCCAACTCCTGACCCGAAGCCAGAAGAGCAATCACCGCGCCTTGCTGAGTCCAACACATCCCGTCCGTCAGGTCCGCTTCGCGTTCAGCCGATTCACATCGGGTTGCCGAAAATCGAGATTCCAACTGCGGAGTCGCGACCGGAGGCGACACCGCCTGTTGCGAAGAAGAATGCTGAAGAGTTACAGAAGCAACTCGAGACGATCGAGAGACTTATCCAGCAGGAGATTCAAAGAGACTGGGATACTCGCGCTGGCGAAATTCGCGAAACAATCGTGCGGTTGAAAGATTCTCAGCAAGAACTCCAAGAACAAATCAAGGCGATTGAAGAACCGCCGGCGGAAGAGGAGAAGAAGCCGGAAGTTGAGCTACTTGTTGCTCCTGATTTGCACGCGGCAATCGGCAACGATGACATGCTGTGCCTTTATGCCGTCTCGCGTTGTGAGAATGGAGAAGTAACCAAAGCGCTCGATCGCTTGAAAGGGATTGATGACACGAACCACATTTTCGCTCTCGATACCAACGGACTGCGCATCATCCTGAGCAAGATTCGACCTGAGAGACTCACCGTGACGAAGTCCGGAATTCTCTTGCTCAACAAACAGGAGTCAATTCATCTGCGTGGCGTCCACGAGAGCATCGTAAATGTGTTGAGAACGGTCGAGAGCGTTGCGCCGTTTGAATTCGGTTCAGTGATTCACGGGAAGGAAGCATTCAGTCAAACGACCAGTGCCGCTGCAAGCTTGCTCGAAGAGATAACTCTGCAAGAGCTATCGACGACATCGTGGAGTGTTCGCGTGATGGTGTTGGATCAACGGATTGCGGAAATTGTCGGGCCGTCGGTCGGTTCGTTGCAGCGAGATCGCGGCCGCGGCGACGGCGCGTCCAATAGACGTTTCGATATCAAAACCCTGGAGCGCGTACTGCAGTACGAGCGAACGCTCGCGCAGATGGTTCACGCCTCGCTCTCCGAACGTTCAACTTCATCAAAGGTCAGCCTGCTCGTCGGGTTTGGCAGTGGGACTACTGAAGATTGGAAGCCTGCACTGCAAGCAACGTACGATGTTGCCGAGGAAAGCCGATCTGCCTTCTTCACATCAGTCTGCGAACTTCAGGAGCAATACAAGAATCTCGGCGCAATGCTTTCTGTGGCAGGAAATGTCGGTCGCATTGCCCTTGCCGACCTTGCCACAAAAAGCGCTCACGCTATCTCCGCGTGAACTTCAGCATCCGTCAGCTTCTCATCGATCGTCACCGTCAGCTTGTTCGGTCTGCAACAGACCTGGCAGTCCTCGATGTACTGTTGACCTCTGCCGCCGCTTGAATCGATGACGATGCTGTTCACCTGAAGGCAGTATGCACAAACAAATGTTGCCTCGATTTCCATGGAGCAATGTAGCGCGTGCATTCGTCAGATGCAACGATGAGTCGGCGCGTGAATTCTTCTTAACGCATTCCGATTCCTGCAACTCGACTTCTTGATTTTGACAAAGCCTCGGCTTCCCGCGCCGTATCTTCTACTATTTTGTCCTAAATAGCGAGAGGTGCTTCGGCACAGTTGTTGAATTTCTCAGAGTGAGATTTGCGGTCCTTTTTCATATATTGGTACAGCCTCTTTTAGCGATTTGTCATCTGGATACATGAATATCTTCACGTTCGTTGACGTTTTGGTTGTGCTCATGCCTCTGCTGTACGCCGTCCTTGTGGCGGTGTACGCGCTTTCCTTCTTCGGTGCAATTCCCATCATCGACAGGTTTAAGTCATCCTTTTTGATTCTGACGGTCGTTCTTCATGTGCTGTACTTGATTGCGCGGACCGCGGCGTTCGACCATCCGCCAATCACAACGGTATTCGAGATCATGACAATGCTCGCAGCATGCATTGCCATCGCGTATACGTACATCGAGTTGCGAACCAAAGCGAGCAACACAGGACTCTTCATTCTGTTGCTTGCGTTTGTCTTTCAGGCTGTCTCATCGCTGAATATTAAAGACCTCACTGAGCTTGCGCCGATTCTGCGGAGTCGGTTGCTCGGCTTTCATGTCTCGACAGCATTGCTTGGCTACACGGCGATTTCTCTCTCTGCTGTGTACGGATTTCTCTACCTGATGCTGTATCGCGAAATTAAGTCGTCGCGTTTCGGATTGATCTACACACGTCTGCCGAATCTTGAAATGTTGGAGACGATGAGTTCGAAAGCGGAGATCTTTGGTTTTGCTATGTTGACTGTGGCGATTCTGATTGGGATTATCTGGCTCCCGCGTGCGTTCGAGACGTTCTCGTATCTGGATCCAAAGCTGGTCGGTACGATGACTGTTTGGATTTTGTACGCCGTGAGTCTGGCAGCGAAACGAAAGCTGGGATGGCAAGGACGTAAGATGATGATTGTCTCGCTCATCGCGTTTGGGTTTGTCTTTCTCTCGATGACCGTGATTAACATGTACATGAGTGGGTTCCACAGTTTCTATTGATCATCTTCGAAAGGCCTTCAATGCTGAGTCTCGGTGCTTTTCGCGAGACGAAGCGTCAATAGATTTGGAGTGACGAGATTCTTCGGCGGCCTTGCAAGGCGGGATGACCTCAGAACGAAAAAGAAAGCATGAATCTTCTTTCGATCGGCATAAGTCATAATTCGGCGTCGCTGGATGTCCGCGAGAAAATGTGGATGTCTGCTGAAGATGCCAAGGCTGCGCTGCTTCAGTTGAAGGAGAAGTACTTCAACGAAGCAATGCTGGTCTCGACATGCAACCGAACGGAGTTGTACGGCCTGACGCCTGAAACGAAAGTAGATGATGCCGAGCTGAAGCGGTTCCTGATTGCGTTCAAGAACGCAGAAGCTTCAGTTAAGCTCGAACACTTCTATGGAAGTTTCTCGGGCGGCGCGCTGAGCCATTTGTTCAAAGTTGCAGCCGGCGTTGATTCGATGATCATCGGCGATATCCAGATTCTGAGTCAGGTGAAGGAGGCGTTCAACCTCGCGGCGGAGGCCGGCATGATGGGGCCGGTGATGAATCGCCTTATGCAAGCAACGCTTCACGTTGCAAAGCGAGTACGCAGCGAAACGTCGATCTGCGAAGGGGCCGTCTCCGTGAGCTACGCCGCGGTTGAGCTGGCGAGCAAAATTTTTGCCGATCTCGCGAAGAAGTCGGCGCTGCTGATTGGCGCCGGTGAAACAGGCGAGCTGACAATGAAACATCTCGTTGGCAAAGGCATTGGTACGGTGAAGGTTGCAAACCGAACGCGGGAAAAGGCTGAGTCGCTGATCGCGAGTTTCGGTGTTCCTGGCGCGGTTGTCGATTATGAGAACATGGCGGAAGGCCTGCGAACAGTCGACATTGTGATTACGTCCGTCAACAGTCCGACCTACGTCGTCCGGCCAGCCGATGTTCAGAAAGTGATGAAGCAGCGGTCGAACAATCCGTTGTTCATCATCGACATCGGCGTGCCGCGCAATGTCGATCCGACGTGCAACAAGGTTGACAATGTGTTTGTGTATGATATGGATTCGCTGAGCGCGATTGTCGATCGGAATCTCGAAAAGAGGAAAGCGGAGCTTCCTAAAGTCACGACGATCATCCGCGAAGAAGTCGTCGAGTTTTTCAAATGGCACAACTCACTCGAGATCGGCCCGACTATTCAGGAGTTGACCGCCGCCATCGAAGCAATCAGAAAGCAGGAAGTGGAAAAGAATATCAATCGCTTCAAGGCAGAAGATCGTGAGCTTGTCGAAATACTGACGAAACGAATCACGAACAAAATTCTTCATCAGCCGATTGCCAACCTGCGCAACGGCGCGCAGAACAACGGCGCACGCGGGCCTGAGACCGTGAACCGCGTCCGGGCTTTGAGAGATTTATTTGGAATTGCAGACAAAGAGAAACATGGCACCTGAGCGTATCATCATTGGCAGTCGCGGCAGCGATCTTGCAATGTGGCAGGCGCATTGGGTTCAAGCCCAACTGCAAAAGCGCTTTCCCGGCCTCGACGTATCGATCGAAGTCATCAAGACTAAAGGCGACAAGATTCTCGATTCGCCCCTTTCGAAGATCGGCGACAAGGGATTGTTCACGAGAGAAATCGAAGCGGCACTGCTGACGAAGCAAATTGATCTTGCGGTGCACAGCCTCAAAGATCTGCCGACCCAGCTTCCTTCGGGCTTGATGATCGGCGCAATCTCTGAACGCGAAGATGTGCGCGATGTGTTCATCCCGCACCCGCGTAACAATGTCGTATCGCTGAAGGGGCAGCCGCAGGGCGCAAAGATTGCCACCGGCAGTCTCCGCAGAAAGTGTCAGTTGCTCAATCTGCGACCCGACCTCGAGATCATTGACATCCGCGGCAATCTCAACACGCGCATGAAGAAGCTTGAGGAGAGCGATTGGAGTGGAATGATGTTGGCGCGTGCTGGAGTTGTGCGTCTCGGTTGGCAAGATCGCATTGGCGATACGCTCGATGCCGAGGTGATTCTCCCTGCAGTAGGGCAGGGCGCGTTGGGAATTGAAATCCGGGTTGATGATAACAGGATTGCCCGGATTGTCAAATCCCTCCATCACTATGCAACTGCACAAGCCGCACTGGCCGAGCGGGCGTTGCTCAGAAGACTTGAAGGCGGGTGCCAGGTTCCGATCGGGACGTACGGTCGCGTGGCGAGCGAGGACAACCAGGATGTGCTCCGCCTCGACGCAATTGTTGGCTCACTCGATGGTAAAACAATTGTGCGCGGCAAAATCCACGGAAGTGTCTCTTCGGCAGAAGAGCTTGGGACGCGTCTCGCTGAAACGTTGATCAAGAGCGGAGCCGATCGTATTCTCGAATCTATCCGAACAACGGCAGATGATGCTGAAGAAGTGAAGCTTACGTGATGAACTTGAGGGGACGGACAATTCTCGTTACACGCCAGCAGAGTCAAGCATCGGAGTTGGTGGCGTGCATTGAAGAGCATGGCGGCCGCGCGGTTGTCATTCCGATGATTCACATTTCCGATCCCATCAGCTGGGCTGCATGCGACAAGGCTCAACAGGAGCTTGACGCTTATGACGCAATCGTTTTCGCGAGCGTCAATGCAGTGCGGCAATTTCTTGGCCGACTTTCCGCGAATCGAATTCCGATTTCTTGTCTGAGGTCGATTGATGTGTACGCAGTCGGCGATCGGACTGAAGCGGAGGCGAAAGGATATGGGCTTGATCTGAAATTTGTTCCGAACGACTTTTCGGCGCAAGCGCTCAGTTCGTACCTCATCGAACAAGAGATAAGAGGAAAGCGATTTCTGATCCCGAAGGGAAATCTAGGCAGAGATGAATTGGCGTCAACTCTTCTTTCGGCTGGAGCGAACGTCGATTCTGTGGATGTGTACCAGAACAGTCCTCCGAATGACGAGGTGATGAGTGAGTTGAGGCAGCGATTTCTCAAACGGGAGTTTGATATCGTAACGTTTGCTAGTCCGTCGGGGGCGAACAATTTTGCGCGTGCAATTTCGCCTGAGATGTTCATCCAAATTCAGAATCATATTCGCATCGCCGTCATCGGCCCGACAACGAGAGAAGCAGTACGAGAGCTTGGTTTTAAGGTTGACATTGAAGCGGAGAAATCGACCGCTTTAGGGCTGGTAGAAGCGATCTGCAAATTTTTCGGCAAGAATCCTGAATCGTGAACCTGAATCTGTGTGAACAACTAATCGTGAACTGAGAATTACTGAGAATTATCAAATTCTGAACTGAAACACATGAACGATCTTTTTCTTCGCGCCTGCAAACGCCAACGAGTTGAACGCACTCCAGTCTGGATGATGCGACAAGCGGGACGCTATCTGCCTGAGTACAGGGCAATCCGGGCTAAAGCCGACTTCCTCACCATGTGCAAAACGCCTGAGCTTGCCGCCGAAGTTACGGTGCAGCCCGTTGATATCATTGGAGTTGATGCGGCAATTATTTTCTCGGACATCCTCGTCGTTCCCGAGGCGATGGGATTGCATCTTGAGATGATAGAAGCAAAAGGTCCGCGCTTTCTCAATCCGGTCCGCACGCAAGACGATATTGACGCGCTGAGAATTCCCGATCCTGAAAAAAATCTGCGCTACGTTATGCAAGCGCTCGAAACGACGAAGCGCATTTTAGGTAAGCGCGTGCCGTTGATCGGATTCGCCGGCTCGCCGTGGACGCTTGCTGCGTACATGATCGAAGGTTCCGGCGGCAAGGAATGGAAGCACACAAAGCGCATGATGCTCGATCAGCCCGAGCTGATGATGGCGCTGCTCGACAAGCTCGCCGACTCCGTTCGACTCTACCTTGAGGCGCAGCTTGCAGCTGGCGCAGATGCAATCCAGATATTCGATACGTGGGGAGGCGTTCTCACTCCCGATCATTACAAAAAATTCTCACTGGAGTACATCCACGCGATTGTCGCAAAGCTTCATCGGAACGGACAACCGGTCATCGTATTCTCGAAGGGCGCCAATCATTCGCTGAAAGACATTGCGGATATCGGCGCCGATGTCGTCGGCATCGATTGGACAATCGACATGGCGGATGCGAAGAACCAGATCGGCGAGCAAGTTGCGTTGCAGGGAAATCTCGATCCATCGTATCTGTACGGATCACCTTCTGCAATCCGACGCGAAGTGAAATCGATCCTCAAAAAATTCGGCAAAGGCTCAGGCCATGTCTTCAACCTCGGTCACGGCATTTTTCCCGACGTGCCGGTCGAGCATGCACGGGCGATGGTCGATGCGGTGAAGGAAGAAAGCGTTTCATTCCACGGCTCATGACTCCAGCACAACATACCGTCGAAGCGAAGCCTCTCGCTGAACGAGCGCGCTCGTACTTCGAAGGATTACAGCAAAAGATTTGTCTCGCGCTGGAGTCATTCGAATCTGACAAGAAGTTCGTCGAGGATCGCTGGGAGAAGGCTGATGGACGCAACGCCGACAAATCGGGAGGCGGAGGAATGAGTCGCGTGTTGGAGGGCGGCAAAGTGATTGAGAAGGGGGGCGTGCTGACATCGACTGTGTTCGGTGGTCTGCCTGAGTCGCTCGCGCTCAAAATGAACATTCCGCCAACGACGTATTACGCAACCGGCATCTCGCTGATCATTCATCCTCTCAGCCCAATGGCGCCGACGGTGCATGCCAACTTCCGCTACTTCGAGCAAGCTCATGGCGACAGTTGGTTTGGCGGCGGCATTGACCTGACGCCGTTTTATGTGCACGAAGAGGACATCAAACATTTTCACGCAACGCTCAAGACTGCGTGCGACAAGATCAACGGCGAATACTATCCTCGTTTCAAGAAGTCGTGCGACGAGTATTTTTATCTGAAGCACAGGGAAGAGGCCAGAGGTGTCGGCGGTTTGTTCTTTGATTACCTGCGCGGCGAGCAGGAACATTACTTCGAGTTCGTGCAGACAATCGGCGATTCGTTTCTCGACGCGTACCTACCGATCATCGACAGGCGGATGAATGAACCATGGGGCGAGCGCGAGCGTGCCTGGCAACTGCTTCGCCGCGGACGTTACGTTGAGTTCAATCTTGTGTATGATCGGGGAACAACGTTCGGTCTGGAAACGAAAGGTAGAATTGAATCGATCTTCGTCTCCCTTCCGCCGAAAGTGGAATGGCATTACAACGCGGCGCCCGAGCCGGGATCGAGAGAAGCTCGGCTTGTCGAGATTTTGAAGTCACCAAGAGAATGGGTGTGAATCGCCGAACTCGGAATTCCCTTTTCCCAAACCCAATGGCTCGATGACTCAATCATCTCAACCAAAATCTCCTGTCACCGCCGTCGTTCTCCTGCAACTCGGCGGACCCGATTCGCTTGGTGCAGTTCAACCATTTCTCTACAACCTGTTCTCCGATCCGGACATCATCGACTTACCGTTCGCGTTTCTGTTTCGAAAACGACTTGCTAGAATCATCTCAACAAAACGCGCACCGAAGGTTCAAGCTCTGTACAAGACTATCGGAAGCAAATCGCCAATCCTACGAATGACGAACCGGCAAGCACGGACGCTCGAATGCCAATTGCGCACGAGTGTCAACGCCAGAGTCTATGTGGCGATGCGCTACTGGCATCCGTTGACCGAAGCTGTTGTTGATCAGATTCAGCGTGACAATGTAGAACGGATCGTTTTGTTGCCGCTCTACCCGCATTATTCCAGAACGACGACGGGTTCGAGTGTGAACGAGTGGAACAGGTGTGTGAACGCAAAACGTCTTGCGATGCCGCAGACCTCGCTCGTCGAGCACTACTACGATCATCCGCTGTACATCAGAGCGCTCGTGCAGAATATTCTGATTGCTGTGAAACGGGTGAAGCCTGCCGATCGCTCGAAGGTTCACCTCGTGTTCAGTGCACACGGCACGCCGGTGAAACTTGTGAGAGAAGGCGATCCGTACTCACACCACATTCGTAAGACGTACGAAGCTGTCGTTCGTGAGGGAAACTTCGGCCTCGAACACCATCTCTGCTTTCAGAGCAAGGTGGGTCCGCAAAAATGGCTTGAACCCTCGCTCGATGGGACGATCGAACAACTCGCTGCACAGAACGTCTCTCACGTGATCGTGATCCCGATTGCATTCGTATCCGATCACATTGAGACTCTCTCGGAGATCAACATGGAGGCGAGAGAAGAAGCACATCACCTCGGCATTAAACATTTCGACATGATGCCTGCGTTGCACACGAACCCGTTGTTCGTGCAGGCCCTTGCCGATCTCGTAGTGAAGAAGATCAACGCATGAAGAACCTCGTCATCATAGGAGCGGGCATCTCAGGATTGACCGCCGCATATTGGTTGAAGAAATCAGGCGTCGAGGTAACTATTCTTGAGAAGCAGAAAGTTGTCGGAGGAACGATGCGCACGCTGCATGAAAACGGCTGGCTCATCGAAACCGGACCGAACAGTGCGCTTGAGACGACGCCGTTGTTCAACGAGATGTTTGAAGGTTTGGGAATTCTTGGCGAACGTCTATACGCTGACGAACGCGGGAACAACCGGTACATCCTGCGCAACGGAAAACTGCACGCACTTCCCATGTCGCCCGGAGCATTTCTCACGTCGTCGCTCTGGACTGTTCGAGGAAAACTTCGACTCCTCAAGGAACCGTTCGTCGGCAAGTCGATCAGAGAGGAGACAATCGCCGAGTTTGTCGAGCGAAGGCTGGGACGCGAGTTCCTCGATTACGCGATCAATCCCTTTGTTGCGGGCGTGTACGCCGGCAATCCGGAATCCCTGAGCGTTCGCGTTGCGTTCCCAAAACTGTATGCGCTCGAAGAAAAATACGGCGGGCTGATCAAGGGGATGATCAAAGGCGCAAGGGAGCGGAAGTTGCGCGCTGAGAAGGCGAAAGATCGGGCGCGCATGTTTTCTTTTGCAAACGGGATGGCAACCTTTCCCGATGCGATCGGAAAGTACCTTGCGGGCAGCATTCAACTTGGATCGGAAGTCACGAGCGTAAAGCGTGATGGTCGATTCACAATCAGTTATCACGACGAGGAGAGAACGCACATCACCGAGGCCGATGTTGTCATCATCGCGACGCCGGCATTTCACGCCGCGAAGATCGTGGCTCCGTTGGCCTCTTCGTTGGCTTCGTCGTTGGGGGACGTCTATTATCCTCCTGTTGCTGAAGTATTTCTCGGGTTCAAGACTGAGCAAATTCACAGAGTGCTGGAT
>JACRFA010000201.1 GCA_016218065.1 Ignavibacteriota bacterium
CAACATGGGTGTTGCGCGGCAGCCGTTCACCGCGACGGACGAAATCGGCGCACAATACTCCCGTGCCGATGCGGGGCTGTTCCATCTGCGCGGCTATCTGGGCGACACCGCGCCCGATCATCTGAAGCATCTGTATGCCATGCACCTGATGCTTGGACAGGCAAACACGCTACTCGATTCGGTAATCACATCCGTCGATGAAACAGAGAGTGAGCCGGAAGGTTTTTTGTTGCGGCAGAATTATCCCAATCCGTTCAACTCAGCGACAACAATCGAATTCGTCATTCCAGTAGGGACGGGGCATGCCCCGTCCCTACTGAAGGTGTTTGATGTTCTCGGGCGCGAAGTGATAACGCTTGTCGATGAGGTTCGGAGCGCGGGACGCAGTTCTGTGATGTTCGACGCAAGCGACCTTCCGAGCGGGGCTTACTTCTATCGCCTCACAACAAACGACCGATCTGCAACACGCAAACTCCAACTCATTCGGTAGGCCATGGATTCCGAAGCCAAACAGATACTCACGCGTCTCATTCGCGAACAGCAGACAGCCGCTCTTGGCACTCTGCGATCCGGCGCGCCCGAAGTTTCGATGGTCGTGTTCGCCGCTGCGGGTGACTTCTCATCGTTCTATCTCCATGTCAGCAAACTCGCGCACCATACGCAGAATCTCAAACACGATCCGCGCGCCAGTCTGATGATAGCCGAATCACCTGAGGCAAATCGGAATCCGCAATCGCTTGCCCGTGTTTCGATTCAAGGAGAGGCGCGATTGGTTGAGCGCACATCAGATGATTACGACCGAATACGATCAAGCTATCTTTCAAAATTTCCACAGGCGGAAATGATGTTCGGCCTTGGCGATTTTAGTTTGTATGAGGTTGAGCCGAAGTCGGCGCGCTTCGTTGCCGGTTTTGCGCAGACCTACAATCTGACGCTGAAGGATTTCCGCGATCTCAACGATGCCCAATCGCCGTAATGCCGACATGAAGAAACCGGTTTTCGTTCTCAGCGCATTCGTACTCTTGATAATTGGCGGATACCTGTTGTACCGCGCGAAGACCCGCGTGCCGCTTGAATCGTTGCATCTCCACAACCTCAACTATCCAATACACGTAGGATTGTATAATTTGTATCGAACGGAACAGGCCGACATAGTCATGCTCGGCAACTCTTTGACCGAGTGGGTGGAATGGAACGAGCTGCTCGGACGACAGAACATTGTGAATCGCGGCATTGCCGGCGACATTACGAGCGGCTACCTGCACCGTCTCGATCTTGTGTACAAACTCCGCCCGAAGATCTGCTTCATCGAAGGCGGCATCAACGATCTCTACGCCGAAGTGCCGGTGGATGTTGTTTTTGAAAACTACACACAGATCGTTGAATCACTGCGGGCGAACGGCATCATCCCCATTATCCAATCGACGCTGTTTGTCTCACCCAAGTGGCACGACGCGAAAGAAAAGAACAAGGAGGTCGCGGAGCTGAACGCGCGCCTTCACGCGTACGCGACGCAAAAGCAAATGCAGTTTGTGGACCTCAACAAACGAATGTCGGAAAATAATCTGTTGCGCGACGAGTTCACTTATGACGGCGTGCATTTAACAGCCGCGGGTTACAGCGTGTGGGGAGAAGAAGTGGAGAAAGTCTTGAAGCAGCACAGTTTATAGCACTCTAGTCTGCGATTCAACCCTCATCGCCGCATTGCATATCGCAGGCATTTCCTCTACATTTCTTCTGCCAACATCACCAACATCGAAAGGCGCCTTCCATGTTTCAAGGTTCACAAGCTGAGTTGTATTGGTTTCTGCTCGGGCTTGCACTGATGCTGAGTGAACTTGCACTTCCCGGTTTCGTCATCATCTTCTTCGGCATTGGGGCGTGGGTCACGGCAGCGTGCATCTGGCTCGGATTCGCCGATGCATTGAATACACAGCTACTCATTTTCATCATCTCATCTGTTCTTTCACTTGTTCTGTTCCGCAAGCAGGGCAAGGACTACTTCCGCGGCCGCGTCTCGGGCAAGCTCGACGACGTTGCGAAGCTCGATGACGTGAAAGGCGATCGGGCGTTGGTCGTCGAAGATATTGTGCCCGCGCGCCTCAGCGGTAAAGTGGAGTTTCACGGCACGAACTGGAACGCTGTTGCCGATGCGGAAATCAAGAAGGGCACGCCGGTAGAAATTCTCGGGCGCGAGGATCTGACGCTCAGAGTCAAACCCATCAATTGACACAACGATACAAGTAACTCAGCGAAGCGGAGTGAAGAATCTGACTACTAATGACGTGACCTGAATTTGTCATTCTGAGGGAATTGAAAGGCGTTGCCTTAGTTGTTCATCACCGTGACATCTGTGCTTCATGTTTCGTCTCGTCACTACGTGACGAGTGGGTGTTGGCGAACTCTTGCGCAGACCATGAATGGTCTGCCTAATATCATGCCGTCCCTACGGGACGCCCGTGCATGCAAGCTTGCCACGTAGTGGCAAAACAAAATTAGCCCGACCTTTCAAGGTCGGGTTAGATTGAGTACGCACGACCTGTCCGTCGCGTAGCGACGGAACGAACAGTTGACACACGCATGAAGGATCATGTCAATAGCAGGCTCGTTTTTCAGAGCCGAAGAATCCAGACCCCCTGTCGTTCTCTGATCTGGATTCTCCCAAAGGGATGCCTGCGAAGCGGCATTCACTTCGCTTCGCTGAGTTTACCCTGAGCGAAGTCGAAGGGTTCAGAATGACAAATGGGAGCGCACGTCATTGCCTCAAATAGCCACGTTGCTTTTCGGCGTGGTCAACGAACTCAGAATGACAAAACGACCACAATAAAGGAAACCATCATGGATATCGGTACGCTTATACTTCTAGGCATCATTCTCTTTCTCCTCATCATTGTACTGCGAACGGCACGCGTCGTTCCTCAAAAGACCGTCTTCATCATCGAACGGCTTGGCAAGTATCGCGCGACTCTTGAAGCCGGCTTCCACATTCTCATTCCGTTCATGGACAAGATCGCGTACAAGCACTCCATGAAGGAAATGGTGATCGATGTGCCGCCGCAATCGTGCATTACAAAAGACAACATCGCCGTCGAAGTAGATGGCATTCTGTACATTCAGATTGTTGACCCGGCGAAAGCGTCATACGGCGTCAGCGACTACCGGTTTGCCACAACGCAACTTGCGCAGACCACCATGCGTAGTGAGATTGGCAAGATCGAGCTTGACAGAACGTTTGAAGAACGGGAGAAGATCAATTCCGAAATCGTCGCTGCAGTAGATAAAGCATCGTTGCCGTGGGGATTGAAAGTTACCCGCCACGAAATCAAGAACATCCTTCCGCCCGTCAGCATCAAAGACGCAATGGAGAAGCAGATGCGCGCCGAGCGCGAAAAGCGCGCATTGATTGCAGAGTCCGAGGGCGACAAACAGGCGAAGATCAATCGCGCCGAAGGCGACAAGCAGGAAGCAATCGCAAAATCCGAAGGCGAGAAAATGAAACGCATCAACGAAGCGGAAGGTCGCGGTCAGGAAATCGAACGCGTTGCCATGGCGACCGCGAAAGGGATCCGTGAAATCGCCAACGCGATTAGCGACAAAGGCGGCATCGATGCGGTCAACCTCCGCATTGCGGAATCGTATCTCGGAGAGTTTGGCAAGCTCGCCCAGAAAAATAATGCCATGATCATCCCGTCCAACCTCTCCGATGTTGCCGGCGTTGTTGCTTCCATCGGAAAAATATTTTCGGCGATGAACCCAAAAGAAACGGAATTGCAAACAACCAAGAAATAGAGCGAGCGGACGATCCGATGCAACCCCAATCAGAACAGAGGAACATCGCCTTGCAGAAGTTTGTCATCGAACCAACTCACCAAACAACGAGAGGAGTGATATGATATCCAGATTCGCCACGGTTGTGCTTCTCGGCCTCCTGCTGTTCTCCTGTGCAAAGAAGGAAGAGAGCGGCTTCAACGTCCCGGTTGAATACTACAAACTCGGCAACGGGCTGAAGATTGTGCTCTCGCCGGATGCGACTGCTCCCACGGCTGTTGTTGCCGTCTACTATAACATCGGCCTTCGCATTGAGCCGAAGGACCGCACCGGCTTTGCCCATCTGTTTGAGCATATGATGTTTCAAGGCTCCGACAATCTCGGCAAGATGGAGTTCATCAAGCTCGTGCAGCAGAACGGCGGTGTGCTAAACGGCTCGACGCGATTTGATTTTACGAACTACTATCAGGTCATCCCTGCGCATAAACTTGAGACGGTGCTGTGGGCCGAGGCAGATCGGATGAAGGGACTGAACATCACGCAGGAGAATCTGAAGAACCAGCAGGAAGTTGTGAAGAACGAAGTAAAGGTAAATGTCATCAACCAACCGTACGGCGGATTTCCGTGGCTCGACATGCCGCAATACGCGAACACCAATTGGTACAATGCACACAACTTCTACGGCGAGCTGAAAGACCTCGACGCGGCAACGCTGGAAGACGTTAGGGCATTCTTCAAAACCTACTATGCGCCGAACAACGCGGCGCTGGTTGTTGTAGGTGACTTTGACACGGGCGAGGCAAAGAAGATGATTGAGAAGTACTTTGCCGCGATTCCCTCAACACCCCAGCCTGCAAAGCCTGAGATCAATGAACCCAAGCAAGAACAACCAAAGCGTTTCAGCAAGGATGATTCTCTCGCGAGCCGTCCGGCGTTTTCGTTTGCGTACCATATGCCCGACCGGAATACGCCGGAGTTTTATGCAATGGGCTTGATCGATCGTATTCTGTTGCAGGGCGATGACAGCATGCTGCGCGAAGAGCTTGTGCAGAAACGGGGCATCGCGAGTTCGGTGGATGGCGGTATCAATATGCTCGGCAACATGTTCAACTACAGCGGGCCGATGTTGTGGATGGGATATCTGTTCCATGACAACTCCACACCCGCAGACACCATTCTCGCGGCAGTCAACACAACAATTGAGAAGCTGCAGTCGCAACAGATCGACAAGGAAATGTTGGAGCGGGCGAAGGTGAAATTCCGTTCATCGTTCTACGACGACGTGGACAGCTTCTTCGGATTTGGTCGCGCGGATTTGCTTGCGTCGTTCGCCCTGTTCGATGACAATCCAGGCAAGATCAATGAGATAGAACAGATGATCGACCGCGTAACGCCGGAACTCATCCAGAAAACAGCTCAAGAGTATTTACGCACAACAAACCAAACTGTGCTTACCGTTCGTCCCAGCCGGGTCATTAACAGAGAGGATAAGTCCAATGAAGAATAAGATTCTCGTTTTGATTCTGGCCGCCCTCCTCGGGACAACAGCGGCGTTTGCACAGAAGCAGACTCCGCCGGAAGGTTCAGCGCCAAAAGACTTTGTCCTTCCTCCAAGCACAACATTCTCTCTCGACAACGGCTTGCATGCAACGTTGATTCCGTACGGCTCTCTCCCCAAAGTGACGGTACGCGCTGTTGTGCGGGTTGGAAATCTCAATGAGACGGCAAACGAAGTGTGGCTCTGCGATCTGCTTGGCGATTTGATGAAGGAAGGGACAACAACGCGCTCGGCAAAACAACTCGCGCTGGAGGCGGCAAAGCTGGGCGGCAACATTTCCATCACCACGGGCGCCGATCAGACGCTGATCGAAGGAAGCGTGCTCTCGGAATTTGCACCGAAGATGGTTGAGCTGATCGCCGATCTGATTCGCCATCCCGCATTTCCAGAATCGGAATTACAGCGACTGAAGAACGACCGCATCCGTCAGTTGAGCATCGACAAGACTGACCCGACGCAGATTGCGTTGGAACGGTTTCGCGCAGTCATGTTTCCCGATCATCCGTACGGTCGCCTGCAGCCGACCGAGAAAATGCTGGGTGGCTACAAAATGGATCAGCTGCGCGATTTCTATGCGACCAACTATGGCGCAGTGCGAACGCACGTGTACGTTGCGGGAAAGTTCGACGACAAATCAACCGAGGAAGCAATCCGAAAACAATTTGGCGATTGGGCGCATGGCCCGGAGCCGTTGATCAACATCCCGAAGCCGGTTTCACAGCGGGCGATTTACATTGTTGACCGCCCTGGCGCGTCGCAGTCAACCGTGTTTCTCGGTCTGCCCACCATTGACCCGTCGAACCCGGATTACCGCGCGTTGATTGTCACCAACTCGCTGCTCGGCGGATCGTTCGGATCGCGTATCACTGCAAACATCCGCGAAGATAAAGGCTACACCTACTCACCCAACAGTTCTCTCTCGTCGCGCTATCGCAACGCATACTGGACACAATATGCCAGCCTAACGACGGATGTCACCGGTCCCGCCCTCAAAGAGATCTTCTACGAGATCAACAGATTGCAGAAGGAAGCACCGGGCGAAGCAGAACTTAAAGGGATTCAGAATTATCTCGCGGGCGTGTTTGTTTTGCAGAACTCTTCGCCGGCTGGCATCATCAACCAATTGTCGTTCTTGAATCTGCACGGACTTCCGAAGTCGTATCTGACCGAGTATGTGAAGACAGTTTACGCCATCACGCCCGAGCAAGTGCGGCAAATGACGGAGAAGTACCTGCGACCGGACGAGATGCTCATTGTGATTGCGGGAGACAAGAAGAAGGTTGAAAAGCAGGTGACGACGTTTGGCAAACTCGCACAGCGATGACACGTTCACCGCGAGCAACGCACTTTCAACGGCGAAGGGAACATGGACTATCGACATACGCAAATAGGAATAGTGATAATCGTTGCGCAGGCGTTCGTGCTGCTGCACTTAGCGTATACGGTCATGAGGGGGAAGGCAATTCCGGTTGTCGTATGGATAGTGTCGTTGATCTTGGTCTCCTTTTTCTCGCTCACGGTCGAAATCAAAGACGACCTCTTGCGCGTGTGGTTCGGGCCGGGATTTATTCGGCGGCAGATTCTTCTCAAGGAAATTGTCGCGGCCCGCATTGTGCGAAACCCTTGGTACTCGGGATGGGGAATACGGTGGATGCCGACGAAGTATTGGTTGTGGAATGTTTCCGGGTTCGATGCGGTGGAACTGGAACTGAAGAATGGCAAAAGATTTCGCATCGGCACGGATGAACCGGACTTGCTTGTGCAGGCGATTCAGAATACTAACGCGATTCAGGTTTCATAAGCAAAACTAAAAGGCTCAACCAGTAAGACGACAAGAGTGCTAAGTACTCACAGTGTCACCCGATATGAGCGTGTAGGTTGTCAGCACGAACGAAGGGATAGATTGTCCCATCGAACGGCCGAAGCTTCTTCAGCGCAGTGAAAAGTAGTCTTTGACAACAGAAAGAAACCTTCGTATTGTGCAGAGGAATTTGGAGTTAAGAATCAATGATAGTGATGGAGTCGTTTAGAGATTTCACGGTGGCGGAATACTTCGCGGGGATCGGGCTAGTAAGGATGGGCCTTGAGCAATCGGGCTGGCGAGTCGTGTATGCAAATGACATCTCCGAAAAGAAATTTGAGATGTATGAGGATTTCTTTCCAGACACGCAAGGGCACTACGCTGTAGAGGATATTTTCAAGATTGACCCTGCTTCGGTACCCGTCACGACATTGGCAACCTGTTCTTTCCCTTGCATCGACCTGTCATTGGCAGGCAACATGACCGGCGTAGTCAGCGGGCAGCATTCAAGCGCATTCTGGGGTTTCATAAAAGTCCTCGAAGGTCAGGGGACATCTGCGCCGCCGATTCTTCTTGTAGAGAATGTGCCAGGATGGTTGGTCTCAAACAATGGAGAAGACTTCAGAACCACGGTGCAGGCTTTGAACAGGCTTGGCTATGCCTGCGATGCGTTTGTCTTGGATGCGCTGAGGTTCACTCCGCAAAGTCGGCTGCGAGTATTTCTCGTAGGAACGAAACTCCTCGTTCCCACCACGAACACGGAGTTCATCCTTGCGCGTTCAAAGGCGCTAGTATCCGATCAATTGAAGAAGAGGATAGCTGCAAACAAGGATTTGACGTGGTTTTACAATCAGATTCCCGAGCCACCAGTGCCTCATAGCGTCGGACTCTCCTCAATTATTGAGCACCTTGACGACTCAGACACACGGTGGTGGTCAGAAGAGCAAACATATCGTCATTTGGAAATGATGGACCCCGTTCACCGCAGCAGGGTTAATCAGTTGCAGAATGAAAACCAGATCTCATATCGAACATTCTATCGAAGGCGTAGAAACGGGCAACAACGGGCAGAGGTCAGAGATGATGATTTGTCTGGTTGCCTGCGTACAGCGGTTGGCGGAAGCGGCAAGCAATTCCTGATTGTGGCAGGCAAAAGAAGTTTGCGCATGCGCTCCATGACGCCGAGAGAGTATGCTCGACTTCAGGGAGTGTCCGATGAATATCCCATCAAGGTAAACAGCGTGCAAGCCCTGACAGGATTTGGAGACGCAGTGTGCGTCCCCGTTATCTCATGGATTGCTCGGAACGTTCTCAACACCCTTGCCGAACATTTCGCCGTAGGGAATGAGCTTGAGTTGTGTAATGGTCGACAATCTCACGCGTGATGTTCGCAAGAAAACCATGCGAGCTGTAAAAGGGAAATCAACTCGCATTGAAAAGCGCCTGTTTGCTTTGCTCGCGTCAGCAGGCATACGTGGGTGGAAGAAGAACGTGGTCGCTATTCGCGGTAAGCCGGACATTGCCTTCACGGAGCATCGTGTTGCCATATTCATTGATGGTTGCTTTTGGCATGGTTGTCCTGTCTGCGCAAAGAAACTCCCCCAAACGAATCGCCGGTATTGGAAACGGAAAATCAAGAGAAATATTGAGATCGCCGAATTCACAAACAGGCATTTGCGTCGGCGGGGCTGGCGGGTCGTTCGGGTTTGGGGGCATGATGTCGAGAGAGGAGATGGAGCGACAAAAATCCTTGACAGAATTCACCGCATTCTATTGGTAAGGGAAAATACACGTGGTATCTTCTCAAGCTCACAAGACAAAAAGTGAAGTCGAGAGCATTCTCAAGGAATGGCTTGAATCGTGTACTCGAGGTGGAAAAATCTCTCGCAATACTGTCGCTATCGGTATTGTAGTACTGGATCACCTTCGTCGTCGGTGTCCGACCTCCAAGGACGCGGTTGTTTCGCAAGGGGGCGAAATCACCGGTGCGCGTTCTGGACTTGGCAGTATCCTTGAAGACTACTCTGTTCCATCCTCGTATCTGAAGGAGGTAACCACGCGGCAGGGACATCAGGATGGACAAAGGCTTTTCGAGCAGCTTCGATGGGGCAAGAAACTGTCTGCGCTTTCAGATACCGAGAGGGAAAGAATTCTCCAAGCCCTCATTCACGTTCTCACTACCCTTGCTACTGACTGGCTGAAAAGGCAGAATCTCAAGTTGGAGATTGATCGCAGGCACGCACCCGTAACATGGGTGAACCTAATCGTGGAAAGCGCCAAGCAGCGCTCCGGCGGCATCGTCGAGCAGCATCTCGTTGGAGCAAAACTCGAGCGACGGTTCAAGGAAATGAAGGTACCCAACTATCCCGCCCATGCGGGAGATTCTCAAACAGTTCGGGCTGGTGATTTCGCGATTTCCAAGCTTGTGTATCACGTAACTGCCGCCCCGTCAAGAAACGTGCTCAAAAAGTGCGCGGCAAATGTCAAAGTTGGCCTTCATCCAATCCTCTTGGTTCCTGGTGGAGAGCAGGAGAACAAGGCCAAGGTTCTTGCTCAAGACGAGGGAATCGACAAGGAGGTAACCATTACCTCGATTGAAGATTTTGTTGCGCTGAATATCATCGAAGTGGCTGCCGAAGAAGGCAAGGACTTCTTCAGCGTTCTTCAAGAGATCGTGTCGATCTACAACAAACGCTTGAATGAAGTTGAAACAGATCTCTCTCTGCAAATCGAAGTTCGTTGACTAGCAGGCTGTTGAAAAAGAAAGAACGATCCACGAAGAACACGCCTGCCTGCCCGCCGCTTTGCTCCGGCAGGCGGGCGTGCCGAAACGCTGCACTCCGGCGTGCAGGCACGAAGGTGCACGAAGGTTCTTCTGATACTAGCAGAAAGAATTTTTCACACACCTGTTAAGACGACAAGGGCGTTTACACTATCTTAACTTCTCTTCACTTGATTCTCGTCAGAGAATTCAAGATGTTTAGCCCGCGATGGACTGGCTGTAGCCGTCGATCCATGAAACTGTTCTTTACAATAACTCATACTAACTGTTGCTATGTCCAGATCCCCCGTCTCGACACAATGGTTTTGTGTCCTCCTTCTTGCGGCCTCAAGCGCGTTTGCGCAAATTCAAACCGCCAACCCCGATAGCGCCCTCCAACTCATTCTCGAAAGTATTCAAGGAACACCGCTTTCATTGCACGATGCAGTGCAAAGCGCCTTGAGCAATGCCACGTCCGTGCGAACGGCAGAAGCCGCGTATGTGGCCGCGCAAGGATCGCGACGACGCGAGGCGGGCTACTTCGATCCGGAATTGTTTTTCACCTTCAATCGATTCGACGGCAAAACACCGACCGCCACTTTTTTCGCGGGCGCTCCGGTGCTGACGACCCGCCAGGATAGCCTTAACGGCAGCCTTCGCTGGACTCTTCCCACCGGCACATCGCTTTCTCTGTCTCTCAATACCATCAAACTTGAAACGAATTCTTCATTCGCATCGCTCAATCCTCAATACACTTCCTTTGGATTTGCCGCAGTGCGCCAGTCGTTGCTGGGCGGATTCATCGTGTCTGCGCGGAAGAATCTTGAGCGGGCCGATCAGGGCCAACAGGCGGCGAAAGCCCGCTATGATCAGGAAGTGCTCGCCACCGGCACGCTGGTGGAGCAAAGTTATTGGGACCTGTATGCCGCCGAACGCGACTACGCCGTTCAGAAGTTGACGCGTGACCGCGCTGAAGTATTCTTGAAAGACACGGAGACGCGTGCACGAGCCGGGCTTATCGGTCCGAATCAGGTTGCGAATGCCAGAACATTTCTTGCAGAGCAGGAGATTTTCCTTCTCGATCGCGAAGAGCTGCTCGACCGTCTTTCTGATCAGGTTGCTTCGCTGATCGGGAAGCGGCCGGAAGCGGGCATGACGCGCTTCATCAGCGTCGACGATCCGCCCGCGGAGTTTCCCGAGGAACAACCGGAGAAGCTCGTGGAGGAAGCCGTAGAAAAGAACCTGACTCTTCAAGCGGCGCAAGCAGATATCGAAGCACAACGGGCTCTCGCTGATGCGGCGTTTTGGGAGGCTCTTCCGCAAGTCGACTTCGTCGGGTCTCTCGGCGGCAACGGACTTACCGGTGTGCCGCAGGATGTGTTCTTCAACGGACAGCCGCTTCCGCGCAGCACTCGGAGCGGCTCGCTCGGCGATGCACTGCGGTCGGCCGTCAAACGCGAATTTCCCACGTGGAGCGTCGGCATTCAAGTTTCCGTTCCGATTGGTTTGCGAAGCGGCCTGGGCGAGCTAGAGCGGCTGGAAGCGGAAGTCGCGATTGTGGAGCAGCGACGCATCCAGTTGGCCAGAGTGTTGGAGGAACAAGTGCGATCGAGTTACAGGGAATTGTTCAATGGCACGCGCCGGCTGACTGCGGCACGAGAAGGTGTTGCCGCTGCCCAAGAACAAGTGCGCATCGGGCTGATCGAGTTTCGCAACGGGCGCACAACGGCGTTCGAGCTTGTGCGGCTGAGCGCTGACTTTGCCGTCGCGCAGCAACGCTATTCGATTGCACTTGTGCGCGGCGCGAAGGCCGCGGCAAACTTACGGCAACTGACATCCGGTGCGTATCCGCCTGCTCAGTAGCTGCTCTCTTGCGACAATCACCAGTTTCAAAAAACCAGAAAGGCATGAATGTATGATGAGGAACCCGGCAGAGCGAGCACTTCTTCTCGCACTTCTCATTGTCTCAATTCCGCTTGCACTTACCGGCTGCGGCGGAAACAGCGGACCCGGCAAGGGAGGATTTGCGATGCCCCCGATGCCCGTCGAAGTAAGTCCGGTGAAGATCGGGAAAATGACGGACAAGTTCGAAGCGGTCGGCACCATCGAAGCGATCGAGGCCACAAGCATCGTGTCGGAGATCGATGGCGCAGTCAAGTCGGTGCCGTTCGACGAGGGGGGATACATCCGCAAGGGAGGATTGATTGCGCAATTGGATGAGTCGCAGCTTGCCGCCGATGTTGCGCGTACCGAAGCGCTGCGCGAACAGAACAAAGTGACCTTTGAGCGCGTCAAGTCGGTTGTGGATCAGGGCGCCGGCGCGCCGCAGGATCTCGACGATGCCGCCGCCGCATTGAAGGTGGCAGACGCAAATCTTGCTCTCGCAAAAGCGCGATGGACCAAAACGCGCATCGTTGCCCCCTTCGATGGTGTTATCGGCGCACGGCGCGTCAGCGTCGGCACGTTCGTTCGCACCGGACAACAAATCACCGATCTTGCCAACATCGACGAGATTCGCGTCACCTTCGCCGCGCCTGAGCGTCTTCTTGCTCAGTTGACACGCGGCGCATCCGTGAGCGTGTCGAGCACCGCCTTTCCCGGCTCTGAACTGAAGGGACGCATCCTCGCCATCGAACCGATGATCGATCCGGCAACGCGCAGCACACGCGTGGTTGCCCGCGTGCAGAACTCCGGACGCAAGTTGCGTCCCGGCATGTCTGCGAATGTTTCGGCAGTCCTGAGCGAGACGCCGGATGCGCTGATGATTCCGAGCGAAGCAGTTTTCGGCAGCGGCAATCAGTTGTTTGCGTTTGTGGTGAAGCCCGACAGCACGGTCAAGCGCGTTCCGCTGAAGCTCGGTCTCCGTCTGCCGGATGCCGTTGAAGTGGTTGAGGGATTGAAGGAAGGAATGTCGGTTGTTCGCGCCGGACATCAGAAACTATTTGATGGCGGGAAGGTGATGCCGATGATGAGCAGAGACACGCTTGCGGCGAAGTAACACTCATTCTGAGGCTCTTTGTTCAGAGCCGAAGAATCTGGCAGGTTGTTGAAAAACGCGAACTTCTTTGTCCACGAAGATCACGAAGGAGCACGAAGAAGTGAATTTTGTTTGTTTCAGAAAGACCTTCGTACACATTCGTGCCTGCACGCTGAAGCAGGCGTGTTCTTCGTGGATCGTTTCTCTTTTTCCCACATCCTGATAAAAAGACCGGTTTTATTCTGAGTAATGATTGAAGCGAAAGGTATGGTATGAAACTCAGTATCACGTCAATCAAGCGCCCGGTG
>JACRFA010000200.1 GCA_016218065.1 Ignavibacteriota bacterium
AACGCTTCTTCCCAAAACGAACGAGCTAATCGGACCACGCGTTTTTGCCTGCGGTGCGTACCGCAATGAGTATGTCTGGGCTGTCCTTGCGAGCACGCTCGTGATTGTTCAGCATCCGGAAACTCCTGTGATCGGAGTACCCCCACCCATTTACATAAAATCACTTTCTGTCAATGGTACCGCGATTCCGACAGAAGGCCCGCATGAGTTTTCCCATGACCAGAACTCCGCTGCAATTGAGTACGTGGGATTGAGTTTCAAGAATGAACGGGCAGTTCGTTATCAGTACAGGATGTTTGGTGCTGACTCGGAATGGACGGCTCCCTCGAAACAACAGTCTGTCACCTTTGCGTCCCTTAGACCCGGGTATTACACTTTTGAAGTGCGCGCCATAAACACCGACGGCATTACAAGCACAATTCCGGCGTCGATCCGATTTGTTATTGTCCCTCCGGTCTGGATGCGCTGGTGGTTTGTTGTTCTTGTCGTGCTGGTGGCCGCCCTCATCCTTATTCTCATCTACCGATATCGCGTTGCCAGACTCTTGGAGATCGAGCGACTCCGTACACGCATCGCTGCCGATCTTCACGATGATGTCGGAACCAATCTGAGCAGCATCATGCTTGCAACTGAAATCATCGAGCGACAGCTTCCGCGAGAATCGTTGGAGCGCAATCGCCTTGCTGAACTGCGCTCACGAGCCGGGACGACGCAAGAGATGCTGAAGGACATTGTCTGGTTGCTCAATCCTCGGAATGATACCGTCGGTGATTTTATCCTCAAGTTGAAGGAGATAGCCCGACGACAATTGATGGGCATTCCATGTACGTTCACCGCCTCCGGCGAACAACGCGTCGGCGGACTGAGCCTCGAATTCAAGCGCAACGTAGTCCTTTTCCTCAAGGAAGCTGTGACAAATATTGTAAAACATGCTGACGCAACCGCTGTGACCATCGATCTCGTATTTGGTGAAGACACTTTCTCATTGAGCATTTGCGATAACGGGAAGGGATTCCCGACGGAGGACGAGTCGTATCTGGTTGGGGGGAATGGGAATGATGCATCAACGCGCGGCGATGGCTTGACAAACTTGCGCGCACGTGCAGGGCACATCGGAGGTTCCGCTGAAATCACCAGTGCGCCGGGCCAGGGAACGACGATTAGACTTATCTCAAAAATACCGTAAACACGTAGTATCGCCCGAAGAGTGAAGTCTATATCTTAATTCTGATCATGGAAAAGAATTCCCAAACTACAGGAACCACAGAGCGAAGTCTGGATTTGGATGGCGAACGTCTTTGCGTGTGGATCATAGAAGATGACGAGTGGTTTGCACGGCAGCTCTCACAGCTCATCGGCTTGAACGAGGCATTCACCTGTCCGTTTTCGTTTCGGTCCTGCGAACCCGCGCTGGAGAAACTCCAGACAGAAAATCCCCCGGATATTGTGCTGATGGATATTGGCTTGCCGGGAATGAGCGGGATTGAAGGGATCAAACGTATTCGGGCGATGACGCCGGAAGTGAAGACCGTGATGCTGACTGTCTTTGAAGATTCTAACACCATAGTGCAGGCAATCAGCAACGGTGCGGCGGGATACTTGCTGAAGGGCTCCTCCATGGAAACGATTGTTGATATGTTGAAGTCGATTGTTTACGGCGGCGCCCCTATCAATCCGCAAATTGCGAAGAAGATCCTCGATGTCTTTGCCCACACCTATTCTGGAAATAACGACTACGGGTTGACGCCACGAGAGAAGGAAGTACTCACTCACCTTGTCGACGGTTTGCAAATGAAACAGATTGCGGACCGGATGTTTATTACCTTTCACACCGTTGATAAGCACCTTCGCAGCATCTATACAAAACTCCAGGTACCTTCACGCAGCCTTGCAATCGCGAAAGCGTTAAAAGAAAATCTCCTGTAAAGTCTTTCTCCTCTTGCTGCTGGTTTTGGAATTTCAGACTCTCCAATAGTTGGAGTTCACGAGCAAGACTCAGCCGTGGGCCCACTGGAATCTTTGTCTCAGACCATTCAGTTGATTGAATTGCAGGTCTCTTTCGTATTGTAGCCGACCAACAACAATAGCGGGCAAGATGCCTGCACGTCTTGCGAAAATCTTCACGCCCCTTTCTGTAAAGTCTCCTGATGCAACAAAGTTATTGAAATCGTCGGGTGGTATCAAAGTATCCATTGCAAACCGATTAGCTTCCTCTTCCTTTTTGTCGCGAGCGCCGTCTGCAATCTCCAGAATGAGGTCTTCGTTGTGAAGAATGAGATGCGCTGCTTCGTGGAAGAACGTAAACCAGAATTGGTCGCTCCACTTGTAACGCAGGCTTTGTTGCAGGACGGCTTTCTTCGTTGTCAGCCAACGCGTTGCGCCACACACTCGTGTCTTCGGAAGCTCCGGCACAAGCACATGAGCGACGCCGCAGGATGCGCAGAGTTCTCTCAACCTTGGCTGGAATACTTCCGGCGATTGAGTGCTGAGGAACCGGATTTCACCCAATGCTGTTTTCAGCTTCTTCGCATCGAAGTCTTCGCATCGAATTCGTTGAGCCTGGATTTCACCTTGGCGCAACCACGCGCTCAGCGCTTCCGTGTGTGCCGCGAAGACTATCGACTTACGGTAGTTGACAGCCGCGATATTCCAGTAATCCTGCCACTGCGTTGGCGAGGCAACGCCGAAGTACATCAACAACTGTCTTGCTTGTTCAACTTTGTCCTTATGGAGTGGAAGGCCGAACTGGGTGTTCATTTCCTTGAGAGGAAAACTCTTCGCCCACGCAATGTGGTGAACCAGCTCCTGACTCTGTTTTTTTCTCGCCAGTGACTCGTCATATTGATTCTGTCGCTTCAACCAAAAATTCGCAGGCACTCCCAATACGGTTTCCAACTGTAAGGCAGTCTCGGGTGTGATCCATGTCTTGCCATTGACGATTTCGTTAATCGTTTTAAGCGGTCTGCCCATACGCTTCGCCAACTCTCTTTGCGACATGCCGAGTGCATCCAACGTTTCTTTCAAGGTCATGCCCGGATGCGAAACGGTAGTCGGTGCGTACTCATTCTCAAATGTCTTGCCCATATCAATCACCAATTCTAGTGATAATCCACAATCTCAATTATCCTAACAACACGAATACCATGCCACTGAATTCCGCCATCCGCCTTGAGAGCTGGCGGGTCGTCTGCCGGTTCGAAAATGAAACGGAACGGATGCTTGAGGTCAAGAGCGAGTTGTCCTTTGCGGGCGCCCTTGAGTTCGTGGCACCGATGCTGGGGTAACGTTCTGAATTCACCCAAGTTTTCAGCAGCGTGCAGATCGTCGAGACATGTGTGGATGGTGGAAGCTGATTGCCCATAATGACGCCTCAACAATTTGTCGTCATTCAGAATCTTTTTCAGCTTTTCGTTTGAGAATAAGATAGTCATGCGGGTGGTGAAAGTCAACCAAGTGGTTAACCCTTGGGGTTAATATCCTCTCATGAGACCTTGTTAACCCAAGCCATTATACGGCGGCTCGTCTGCCCATGACGATGATCTATCGGTGAAGATTCTTTGTTCAAGAATCTTGTCGTCAGTCCACTCAGTTGAATAGAGTCTCGGAAGGACTTCTTCCGGCAGGTATCAGCCAGCAAGCCAAAAAAATGTAGCCCAAAATGAGGTGAGATGCAATTCTCCTTTAGATAACCAGATGCGAACTCTCAATGTCCCGGAAGATTGATACGCCCTCTTTTAGTACGTGTATTCGTACTACCTCCTCAGCCGTCGCAGTCGTACCTTTGCATCGTTGCATTCATCGCCGTTTTTTTTCCGTCAACGCAATATGAAGGAGTTTTGCGATGCGAACGCTCATGCCTTCCCGATTCCTACTCTCATTGCTTTTCATCGTCATCCTTCATCTGAGCCAGCAATCAGTTGCGCAAATTCCCCGCACACTTTCCTATCAGGGAGTTCTCACGGATACCGCAGGTACTCCCAAACCGGATGGGACGTACAACTTCACATTCCGACTTTATGCAGTCGCCTCGGGCGGAACAGCAATCTGGAGCGAGACGAAATCTGCCCAAGTGACGCGAGGACTCTTCTCAACAATTCTCGGCAGTATTACTTCTTTCCCCGACTCGGTACGGTTCGACCGCCAGTATTGGCTCGGTACTCAAGTTGCTGCTTCTCCCGAACTGTCTCCCAGAATTCAGTTGACGACGGTTGGCTCAAGCTTCAGTTCGCTGCGCGCAGATGTCGCGCAGACCGTTCCGGATAATTCCATTACGGCAGGAAAAATCGCAGGCGGCGAGGTGGTGAAGAGCATCAACGCACTCAAGGATAATGTTACGCTCGCCGGAGGAAGCAATGTGACAATCACGCCAAGTGGAAATACGCTCACGATTGCAGCAAGCGGCGGAGGGACAAACTCTTGGGCTGCGAACGGGAATGATATTACCAACACGAATTCAGGCGGCGTCGGCATCGGCGCGGCTCCTCTCGCCGGATATAAATTGGACGTCAACGGGGCTGCTCGTATGACACCGGGTGGAAGCGGAGGGGCAATAAACTTCAGCACGCCGAACGCGGAAACAGGAATGACGATCGTTGGCACGAACAGAGCCGACATCAGATTTGACGGCAACTTACTCAAACTGTTGACTGCTACCGGTACCGGAGTACCGGCTTCCACCAGTGGTATAGTTATCACCACGAACGGCGATGTCGGCATCGGGTCGACTGCGCCCGGAGCGAAGCTGCGCGTGCAAAATGATTTTCCGAACGGTGGGGGCGTCTACGCGTTCACCACCGATGGTATCGGAATGCATGGCCAGAGCAACAACAGCGGGGTCGGCGTCGAAGGCATTGCCGACGTCCCCAGCGGCATCGGCGTCAGCTACGGCGTTTTCGGAAGCTGCTCAGCAGGTTACGGCGTTTACAGCAGCGGCAACACGGGCGCATCCGGCACCAAGTCGTTTCGCATAGATCACCCCAACGACCCCACGGGAAAGTATCTGCTGCACTACGCGGCTGAAAGTCCTGATGTTCTCAACATGTACACAGGCAACGCGGTCACCGATGCCGACGGCTACGCAACCATAACACTTCCCGACTACTTCGACGAGATCAACCGAGACCCGCGATACACGCTCACGGTTATCAATGAAGGCGGGACGGACTTTGTACAGGCGATGATTGTTCAGAAGATTCGGGACAATCGCTTTGTCATCCGCACAAGCAAACCGGCCATTGAGGTTTCGTGGGAAGTAAAGGCGCTGCGTAACGATCTGTGGGTTCGCACCCACGGCGCGCCAGTAGAGGCAGAGAAGCAAGGACGAGAGCGGGGCAAGTACCAACATCCCGAACTCTACGGCATGCCGAACGAGATGGGAATGAACTACCGTCCGGAGATGGAACGCGGCAAAACCACACCGCCGGGAAAGGAGAAACAATAATGAATGGAAACGACATACCGTTGATAAGCACCTCCGCAGCATCTATGTAAAACATCATCTGGGTTGGTTACAATCGTGAGAGTGAATCTTCCCCACGCACATCGCCGTACGATTTCGAATCCCCCCAACAAAAGCACGAGGGTTATATGCATAATGGTGCGCGTAACTACCTAATTGCCGTATGATCATTTTGGACAAGTGTGAGTCTCCATTCACGTCCGTGCAACTTTGTTTCCTGTTCGTTATCTTCGCCTGCGAGCGTTCGCGCTTCACAACATGACGACAACGAATCGAGGCTCGAAGACTCTGAACACAACACTCACAAAAAGGAGATCATCATGGACAGGTATATGGTCGTCATTCCGCACACTGAGGAGGATTGCCTTCGCGTTCTGAAACAGATCGAGGCGATCGGCACGATCACCCATTTCGATTGGGGATGCAAAGACGGTGACCACACAGGCTGGGCAATCATCGAAGCCGACAGCGCATCGGAGGCGATGCTGGTTGTTCCCACAATCCAACGAGCCAAGGCGCAAACGATCAAGCTGACGCGCTTCAATCCCGAAGAGATTCGTTCGATGCACGTGTGAAAAATTGCGCTGGCGGCGATTTCATTCAAGTCCCTCTCCTGCCAAGAGAGGCGTACCCCGACTCATGGAATCCTCAGGGCAGATGAGGATTTAGGGTGAGGTCTGGTCCTGCACAGCGGATGTCCCAACTGACGCCGTGCATGTCAGATGCTTGATGGTTATATTTGTTCGAAGCTTGCCTCACCTACAACTCAACGAAGGAGATCATTCATGGAACAAGTTCTTTCCTATCTCGACCAAAACAAAGACCGCTACCTTGCGGAGCTGAAAGATTTTCTCGCGATTCCCAGCGTGAGCACAAATCCCGACAACAAACCCGACGTGCAGCGCTGCGCGCAGTGGGTCGCCGATCAGATGACAACCGTCGGTTTGCAGAATGTGCAAGTGATGCCGACCGCGGGACATCCGGTTGTGTACGCCGATTGGCTGAACGCTGCCGGCGCACCGACTGTGCTTCTGTACGGTCACTACGACGTGCAGCCGCCCGAGCCGCTCGAGCTTTGGACATCGCCGCCGTTCGAAGCAACGATTCGCAACGAAAACCTTTACGCCCGCGGAGCGGCGGATGACAAAGGTCAGGTGTACATTCATCTGAAAAGCATCGAAGCGTTCTTGAAGGACGGCGGTTCGTTGCCTGTGAATTTGAAATTGTTGATCGAAGGCGAAGAAGAAATTGGCAGCGAGCATCTCGTGCCGTTTGTAACGGAGCACAAGGAAATGCTCAATGCCGATCTGGTGCTGATTTCGGATTCATCGATGTTTGCGAAAGGTGTTCCCTCAATCTGCTACGCGTTGCGCGGACTCGCGTACATGCAGATCGATCTCGTCGGGCCGAACAAGGATTTGCACAGCGGTTCGTTCGGCGGAAGCGTACACAATCCCATTCAAGCGCTTTCGGAAATCATTGCGCAACTTCATGACAAGAATGGGAAGGTGACGATTCCCGATTTCTACAAGGCGGTGCGAGCGCTGAGCAAGAAGGAGAGAGACGCGTTCAAGAAACTTCCGTGGAGCGACAAGAAGTACGCGAAGGAACTCGGTGTTGCGCAACTGTACGGAGAAAAAGGGTTTTCAAGTTTGGAGCGCGTCTGGGCGCGTCCTACGTTGGAATGCAACGGCATCTGGGGCGGCTTCACGGGCGAAGGTGCGAAGACGGTGTTGCCATCAAAAGCATCGGCAAAAATCTCGATGCGGCTTGTTCCCGATCAGAAGTCGGACAAGATCGCAAAGCTGTTTGAGAAGCACATCAAGAAGATTGCTCCGAAGACAGTGAGCGTGACTGTGCGGAATCTTCACGGCGGCGAGGCGGCAATAACGCCGATCGATTCGCCGGGAGTGATGGCTGCTGTCGCTGCGCTGGAGAAAGGCTTTGGGAAGAAGCCGCTATATCAACGCGAAGGCGGCTCGATTCCGATCGTCGTGCAGTTCAAAGAAATTCTCGGACTCGACACCGTGCTGCTCGGCTTCGGTCTGCCCGATGAGAACGCGCACGCGCCGGATGAGTTCATCAATCTCGACAACTTCTTTGGCGGGATGAGGACGAGCGCGCATTTCTTCGCGGAGTTGCCAAGGTTTATGAGCGGAAAGGGACGGAAATAGCGATACACTCGCAAGCTTATCCACGAAGGTTACGAAGGAACACGAAGGATTGTTTGACTCGCAGTTGTGCCTGCATGCTATGGTGCATCTCGTTTTCTTCGTGGATCGATTTCTGTTCCACCATCTCTCGTTTTCCCTGCAAAGCGGGACAAACTACAGACAAACTCCAAAAGGCAATTCACCCGCGCTGCTGAGAGCTGTTGCGACTGCCGCGAGTTTTTTGTAAGTTGTGTCAGAAAAATTGAAGACGCACGGTTCGTTGTAAGCGGATTGGTTGCGTCAATGAAGAAGTAATGCCGACGTAGCTCAGTTGGTTAGAGCACCAGATTGTGGATCTGGGGGTCACTGGTTCGACTCCAGTCGTCGGTACAAGTTTCCAAACAGTCGCCAAACAGTCGGTAGAGTATTTCACGCTGCACACGCTTTTCCGTTCTTTGCCGGCGGATGACCTTCCTGAGTGAATTTCCCGAAGCAAATTCTTTCGAGACGTGCGATCGTTCGCAGGTCTTCGTCCAACCGCGATGACGCGATGAACGCTCTGGGTGTCCCCGCTTTCTCGCGTCCTTCGCCTCATTGCGGTTCACATCAAAGGTATTCGTTCAACCGCGATGACGCGATGAACGCTATGGGTGTCCCCACTTTATCGCGTCCTTCGCGTCATTGCGGTTCACAATCTCATTTCCACGATTTTGATTTCCTCTTACGTCAACCCGTACAACTCGTACACGACGGCATCCATTTCGCGATCGAGGGATTCGCATTGCCCGCCTGCCATATTGCACCGTAGGGCGGGCAGGGAGTTCGAGACGGTTGATCTCGGAATCGGTTTTGGCTTTCGCGAGTTTCTCTTTGGCGGCGATCGCATCTCGATCAGTGCTGCTGTAATGTTTGACCCCAACGGGGTCGGATATTACAGATTGGGGCGAAGCCCCAATAAGCCGATACCATTGAAGACAGAACCCTGAAGGGCGGCATACGCATCAGTCCCAAACATACCGTTCATCGTATTCGATTTGATAGTGTATGCAACCCCTTCAGGGTTGGCTGATTGCTTTTTTTCAATCAAACCGAGGGCTGCGCCCTCGGCTACAATACCTGACCCCTTCAGGGTCGATGCGCGATGCCCACGGCTGCAATATCAGAACCCGGTGTCGGTGCCGGTATCTCTATTTTTCATTTCCCTTCCACGATTTTGATTTCCTCTTCCGTCAACCCGTACAACTCATACACGACGGCATCGATTTGGCGATCGAGGGATTCGCATTCGAGTTCGAGACGGTTGACGTCGGAATCGGTTTTGGCTTTCGCGAGTTTCTCTTTGGCGGCGAGCATCTGCTCGACGAGTTTGACGATGTGGTCGTGACGGGCTTTGTCGGATTCGTCCGACAAGTTGATTGTGCGGATGGGAAGTTGTTCTATGAACTGTGTCCAAAAGCGAATGTATCCTCCTCTTAAGGAAGTACTGATACTCTTTAGGAGGGTGAACAGAAGCGTCGAGTTAAGCAACGCAAGAACATACTTGTAATCGAGAGTGCCTTCTTTTGTCAAAACCCCGTAGCCAGTTTTGTAAAAGTGACCATTTCTGTCAATTGTGAACGAGGCGACATTGTTGTAGTCTGGAACAATCAACTTCTCCTTTGAAAACAGAGTCATACTCTTTGGATAGCCAAAAGCGAACCAGCCATCTCCTCTGAATTTTCCTTTCTCTCTTTTGATTAAACCTTCTTTGTTTTCTTTCAGATAAGAGTATGCAAGCGGAAAACTCTTTTTCAATTCGGATTCACTAACCAAACGAGAACCATCGTCTGAAATATCATATGGAGTAATCACCCTGGAAGTGGAAACCAAGGGTTCATATCTCCTGATTTCTTTTCCTCGAAGAAATGGTCGGGTTATTTCCAATTCCACCCTGACCAGTTTGTCAAGCGATTTCGAAAAACCTGAGACGACATTTCGATTGATTGAGCAGTCGTCTAAGACAAAAACTTCATCGGCGCTCGTCTGAGTCCCTACAAAAATGTGAGCGACATCTCCCAACTTGATAGGGAAGTTTTTCAATTTCTCAAGTAAGGCTGAACTTTCACCAACTGAGATATTCCATTCTTTTTCAGAAAAGCTGTTTGATGGAATCATTCCTTCTACAGATTGTCCGTTCTCTCGCCAGCCAAGTAAGTCGGTAACCTTCACGAAACGCACTTTCTGTCTCGCAATTTGACTTAGGAAGAGCAAGCATGTGTAAGTTGTCGCACCTTCAAATACTTGCTGGTCACCGAAATGCACAACGTGAGAAAGATGATTCCCATCCGCAATCAATTTGCGCAGCGGCTCACCGTATTGCGCGTTGAAAAACTTGTGCGGCAAGATATATCCGAGTTGTCCTTTGGCATTCAACAATGTCATCGCTCGCTCAACAAACACAACGTAGATGTCGTAATTACCTTTCGATGCAGCGCGATACTTCTTCTTCAAGAGTTCAACTTGAAGCGGATTGAACTCCCTCATCGCTTGAATTCGAATGTACGGCGGGTTCCCCACAACCGCATCAAATCCGCCTCGACTCATCACGTCGGGGAATGCGTCGGTGAAGCGCATTGGTTTGAGTTGGTTGTCGGCGTCGTGATGTGCGGACGCGCTGCCGTGCGCGCCTATGAAAAGAGATTGTTGCGATTCAAAAATATCCGGCTCGATCAGCGAGTTGCCGCACACGATGTTGCGCGTAAGGTTGGGCAACACTTTTTCTTTGAAGAGATGAAGCTGTGTGAGCGTGACGTCTTCCAACAACTTCAGGTAGAGTGAAAGCTGCGTCACCTCGGTCGCCTGAAAATCAATGTCAACGCCGTAGATGTTATTGGAGAGAATCTCCTGCCGCTTCTTGAGTGTGAGAGCCAGCCGCCCGTCGCGCTCTTCAACGTCCGCTTTCTTTGCCTTGTCGGGCTTGCCCGACGAAGTCTTGACGTAGTCGGGATGTTCGTTGTACCACCGCCGATGATACTCAAGCAGCGTGTCGTACACTTCGAGCAGAAACGAGCCTGAGCCGCAGGCAATATCGGCAAACGCCATCTTCGCAACTTGATCAGGCGTCTTGCCTTCGATCATCGTGCCGACCGTTTCTTTGACAATGTAGCGGACGATGTACTCGGGCGTGTAATAGACGCCGCCCGCTTTGCGGACTTCGGCTTTCTCCTCGACCCGCACACGCTTCTCGGTTGCGACGACCACTTTGCCGAGGAAGCGTTCGTAGATGCTGCCGAGAATCGAAATCGGAATTTTGTCGAAGTCGTAGGGCGACGTCCGGTCGGATAGCTCACTGCAGATGTCGGCAAACTTTTCGTCGTCGGGCGGATTGAAACTCTGCCCTGAACCAGCCGAAGGGCTTGTCGAAGGGCGCTGCCCTGAGCTTGTCGAAGGGTCAAGAATGCGATGGGGCTTGAAGATGAGTCCGTTGTATTTCGGCTCCAGCGATTTGCAGTACGCGACGAACGCATTCCACGCCGACGCCTTGGAGTGGAAGTCGACAATCATCGGATCTTCGATCTGCTTGTCTTCAAGAAAGCGAATGAAGACGAGCCGGTCGAGCGTTCGCTGAACGGCTTCGGTCAGTTCTTCGCCATTGAGCTTCGGGTTGTTTGCCTTGAAGATGTGCGCGAGCGTGTCGCGGTAGCCATCGAGCGCAACGAGAAAGGCTTCGTCCACCTGTTGATAGCCTTTGAAAAGAGCCTTCTGAGCTGCTCTGCCACGAGGCTTGGGCAATTCGGCTGCGCGTTTCTCGAGCGAGCCGTTGGCAACCGCTTCACGTCCGAAGAGATAGAAGATGCGAGCGAATGTTTCTTCGTTCGTGTAGTCGATGAAATGAAACGACTCGATTTTCCTGTCGAGCGCTGTGTCGCGGTCGGGCTTGTAGCGACAATCGAGAATGTGGAACTCCTCGAAGTCGGTCAGCACGGCAAGCGGCGTGTTAGAGTTCCAACCGTAGCGCAGCGCTTGGTAGTAGTCGTCGAGGTTGGCAAGAGTGCGCGAGGGCTTCTTCGCTTCGACATAAAATTTCACGTCACGGAAGTTCGGCGCGACAAAAAAGGCGTAGTCGGCGTAGCGCTGCGAGCCGGAGACCTTGACGCGATTTTCAATCTTCACTTCCTGCTCGTACGGATTCTTCTGACGTTCGTGCGTTACATCCCAACCAAGAGCGATGAAGAACTTATCGATGAAGTCCTGCCGGGCTTGCGACTCCTGATAGCCGGGTGAGAGGTAGTGTTCCTTCTGCGCGTCGAAATCGCCGACGAGCCGGCGGACGAGGTCAAGTGAGCTGTGCATGTTCCCAGTAAGTAGTGAGCAGGTTGGATGATTGTTCCGGTGGTAAGGTATGCAGCAAGAGCGATAAGGTCAAACTTCCGTGCCCCACAAGCGAGTCCCAGAGGGACGGTATGACGATAGGCAGACCATTCATGGTCTGCCTAGGAATCGCCCACCCGTCACCCGTCACGTAGTGACGGGGTGAGACGAGAAGGATGCGAATTCTCAAACCATTCGTACGTGTGTCGTTTGATAGATCAATAACTCTCATTCCCCCAACCAGAAATTTGTTTGATTCTCTGCCATATTCTTCTAACTTGAATATGGCCAGCCGTTTTGCTCTCCCCCGACAATTCCTGCTGACTCGCGTGTTCATTGTTGTACTTCGGTTTGTTGTGCAGGCGAATGCTTATCGTCGCTGCGCCAACATGCCGGTGAGAGGGGAGAGGTGCGTGTATTGGTCATGATCGATTGTTATTTGTCATTGTGAGACGTTTGCGTTCGTGCGTATGAACGCGCCGTCTCATTTTCTTTTTAGAAATTGGAGAAAGCAACTCAATGAGTCGAAGGCTATCGGTTTTCATCCTGTTGTCTCTTTTTGCTTCACAAGGTTTTGCACAACGCGGCACGCCCGTGCCGCAACAGCCCGCAAAGTTTTTGCTCGACGTCGATCCCGCAATTCAGCAACTCGTGCAGATGGTGGATTCCGCAAGAATCAACTCGACGCTGCGACGGCTTGAGGCGTTTCGGTCGCGGCACATTACGTCCGATTCGCTGGCTGCCGCGAAGAACTGGATCATCGGCAAGTTCCAGGAGTACGGCTACACGGATGTTGTTCAGCATGCGTTTACACATAGCGGCAGGTCGTTGCACAACATTGTCGTCACGAAAGCGGGGACGCGTTATCCCAACAAACTCGTTCTCCTGATTTCTCACTACGATGCGATCAGCGAAACGCCTTCAACGCTGGCGCCGGGAGTGAATGATAACGGCACGGGCGTTGCGTTGACCCTTGAAGTCGCTCGCATACTCGCTGCGAAGCAACTCGATTACACGATCAGGTTCATCTGCTTCTCGGCGGAGGAGCAGGGACTCATCGGAAGCGCCAACTACGTCAGCACGGTGGTTGTTCCGCAGAATCACGACATCAAACTCGTGATTAATGTCGATGAGATTGGCGGCTATCGCGGCAACACGAATACGATGGTGAAAGTCGAACGCGACGAGGACAATAATCCGTCGGGCAACAACGCGGCGTCGGCAGCAATGACGGATACGCTTGCTGCACTCACGCGAACGTACTCGACTCTGACGACAACCATCACGAACGCATACGGCAGCGACTACATGTCGTTCGAAGATCGCGGCTATGTCATCACCGGATTTTATGAGGGGATTGCGACGCCGCATTATCACAAGAGCACGGATACGTTTGCGAACCTCGATCCGCCGTACGTTTTTCAGATAGTCAAAGCGGCGGTCGCAGGCGTTGCGCATTTTGGCGGCGTGCAGCGGAAGTTCCTTAACGTCAGTCATGTGCCTGCCGTGAGCACGCAAGACACATCGCGCAGCATTCAGCTCGATGCTGAGATCATGACAAGTTCCTCCGTGCGGAAAGCTTCGGTTGTCTATCGCACACAACTCACTCCGACGTTTGCCGAATCGACGATGACACAGATTGCGCAGCACGGCGACACGCTGGTGTTCCGCGGCTGGATTCCGAAGCAGAGTTACGGCGCAACCGTTTCGTACTTCCTGCGAATCACATCGAACGACAGCTTGGCTGCAACATTCCCGCAAGACACGACTGCACCGCTCGTGTTTTCCGTTCTGCCCGATACGATTGCTCCCACAATTACACACGCGGTTCTCCCGAACAGATCGTGGCGCGACGCGCCATACGATATTCAAGCGTCTCTGGCCGACGCCAATGGAATAGCCAATGCCTGGGTAACGTTCCGTGTCAATGGCGGGCCCGATTCAGTTATCAATCTCACACAACTCACCGCAAACATCTGGAGGGGATTCATTGCGAGTAGTGTGGCTGCGGGACATAGAATTGAATACAAGATCTCGGCGCGAGATCGATCGTTCTCAAGTAATGTTGGCACACTGCCGGCTTCCGGCTGGTACTCGTTCCGCGTGTTGAATTCTTTGCTCTATGATTTTGAAGGGACGAATGCAGGATTCACTCCAACGAACGATTGGCAATGGGGCACAATCGGAACGCCCGACATTCCAGCGCCGCCCGTCGGCGTGCGCGTGTGGGCGACGAATCTTGCGGGCAACTACTCCGGCAACACGACTTCAACGCTGTTGTCGCCCGTGATCGATCTTCATAACAAAGCTGAGATCGTGTTCACGTTCAAGCATTTCTACAACATCGAGCCGCAGAATGACGGCGGCAATGTCGCAGTGGCGGTCGATGGCGGAGCGTTTCAGCTTCTGACGCCTGAGGGCGGCTATCCGTTCGCGTCAATTGTGGCGCTCGGCGGTCCCGGATATTCAGGCAATTCGTTCACATGGAAGGACGCCCGGTTCAACATCGCCTCACTGCAAAACCACGCCGTCCAATTCCGATTTGTGTTTGCGAGCGACTTGCTGACAAACCAACGCGGGTGGTACGTTGACGATGTCAGAATCGACTACCTCGACATGACAACTGCTGATGTGAGCAACGTCAGCAATGTTCCTCACACAACGGAACTCTATCAAAACTATCCGAACCCGTTCAATCCGACGA
>JACRFA010000206.1 GCA_016218065.1 Ignavibacteriota bacterium
ACCACAATCCCATGAAGCTAACGTCAATCCGTCTTATCGCATTCATGATTGCGGATCTAGCATGCTTGCACACAAGCTCTTCCCAAAACCTAATGCCTGTTCCGTCTCAAATACAAGTTGATGGCAAGCTGGCGTTCGTCATCGATTCTTCGTTTGCCATCAAAATTGTTGGCAGAGCTGATGCGCACGTGAAGTCCGCGGTTCAGAGCTACGGCGCGCGGCTGGCAAAGCAAACCGGCATCATCATGTCTTCGCAGCTCACCAACGCCGACACGGCGAAGCTGGTGGTTCAATGCAACTTCAAGTTCGGCGCGCCGAAATTGGGTGAAGATGAGAGCTACTCGATTGAAATCGACGAGCGTTCAGCGCGCATCTCATCCAAAACATACTCCGGAATGATACACGCGCTCGAAACGTTCCTGCAGCTTGTCGAGCTTGGCCCAAACGGTTTCGCCGTTCCCAAAGTGACGATTCGCGATGCACCGCGGTTTCCCTGGCGCGGTCTCCTGATCGACGCGTGCCGCCATTGGATGCCGGTCGAGGTGATCAAGCGTAATCTCGACGGCATGGCGCTCGTGAAGATGAACGTGTTGCATTGGCACTTGTCGGAAGATCAGGGTTTCCGGGTCGAGACCAAGAAGTTTCCCAAACTGCACGAGCTTGGTTCGGACGGCAACTACTACACGCAAGGACAGATCAAAGACGTGATTGCCTATGCCTCCGAGCGCGGCATTCGCGTCGTGCCTGAGTTTGATATGCCGGGCCACACGACTTCATGGTTTGTTGGCCATCCGGAGTTGGCAAGCGCTCCCGGTCCGTATCAGATCGAACGCAAGTGGGGTGTGTTCCATCCTTCAATGGATCCGACAAAAGAATCGACCTACAGGTTTCTCGATACGTTTGTTGGCGAGATGTCACGCCTCTTTCCTGAGCCGTACTTCCACATCGGCGGCGATGAAGTGACAGGGAAGCAGTGGGATTCGAGCGCGACGATTCAGAAGTTCATGCGGAAGAAAGGCTTCAAAGACAATCACGCGCTCCAGGCATATTTCAATCGTCGCGTGCTCGCAATCGTCACGAAGCATAAAAAGCGCATGGTTGGTTGGGACGAAATTTTTCACCCCGATCTCCCGAAGAACATCGTTGTTCAATCGTGGCGCGGACAAAAATCTCTGGCAGCCACATCGGCGCAGGGGTATCAAGGAATTCTCTCGTACGGCTACTACCTCGATCATATCCGAACGGCGGCGTATCACTATTCGATTGATCCGATTGACTCGACGATTGCGCGCTTGAGTGAAGCCGAGCGGAGCAGAATACTCGGCGGTGAAGCATGCATGTGGGCCGAGTATGTCGTGCCGGAGAATGTTGACTCGCGAATTTGGCCGCGCACCGCGGCGATTGCCGAGCGACTGTGGTCGCAAAGAACAACGTCGCTGCCGCTGCCGAATGGCAGTTCTCTCGACGCCAACAATGTTCAGGATATGTATCGTCGGATGGAAATCACGAGCCGTCGTCTGGAGTTTGTTGGTTTGACTCATCGAACAGGTCCTCAACGCATGCTGGAACGCCTCGCAAACGGCAAGCCTCTCGAGCCGTTCAGAGTTCTTGCTAACGTGGTCGAGCCGGTGAAGTTCTATGAACGCGGACGAACGAGGAAGTACACGAGCTTCACTCCGATGAATCGATTGGTTGATGCAGCCCTGCCCGAGAGCGACATTGCCCGCGCCTTCTCTCAGTCAACAGACAACGCGCTGCGCAGACAAATGCTCATGAAGTGGCGAGATAACTACGAACAACTCACCCCGATTATCGCCGGGTCTCCACTTCTGGAAGAACTTGAGCCGTTATCAAAAGATCTGGCCGATGTGTCGGTGGTTGGATTGAGAATTATTGATGCGAGTGAATCGAAGTCGGTGCTCACGGAAACAGAGAAGAAGAGTTTCAAAGAAACGCTCGATCGTGCGGAGAAGTCGAAAGGCGCTTTGCAGATCGCGATCATCCCGGCGTTGCGCAATCTGCTTGAGACGGTGACGAAATGACCAGCAAGGTTCGCTACGGAATTATTGGGTTTGGAAGATTTGCGGACAAGACCATCGCTCCCGCGATCAGGCAATCGCCGAACTCTGAGCTTGTTGCGATTCAGAACCGCTCGCTGGCGAAAGCGCAGAGCGGCGCCGCAGAGCATGGTGCACCCTTTGCCTTCGACACTGCGGCGGATATTGTCGCGCATCCCAACGTTGACGCAGTCTTCATCGTTTCGCCGAATTCATGTCATTGTCAGGAGACGATTCTCGCGGCGGAAGCAGGGAAGCATGTTCTTTGCGAGAAGCCGATGGCGCTGAACGTTACCGAGTGTGAGCGGATGATCACAGCCTGCGCAAAGAACAACGTAAAACTCTCAGTCGGACAAATGGTGCGGCTGTCGCCGCTCGTTGAGCGCATGAAGCATCTCGTTCGCTCCGGCTTTGTCGGGAGGATTATCCGCGTCGAGGCCAACTTCGTGTATGATGCGCGGCTCAGTACGCGGCGCTGGGTGCTTGATCGCAAAATTGCCGGCGGCGGACCGATCTTCGACATTGCAGTCCATTGTCTCGACACGCTGCGCTACGTGCTGGACGATGAAGTAGTTTCTGTGCAGGGAGAACTGACGCCGATTCCAACGCCCGATCAGACAGAGGCGAGCGCGCAGTTGCTGCTCAGATTCTCTCAGGGAACAATCGGCTCAATCTTCTGCTCGTACGACTCGGCGGTCCGCGAAAGTTTTATTCAGGTGATGGGAACAGAAGCACGCATCTCCGCTGTGGACTTCACACTGAGTGATCGTACGACGCTGCTGAAGCTCGAGAAGAAGAATGAGTCGCACCAGATCGATTCTTCGGTGGAGAACATCATCGTGCCCAACCTGTATGTTCAGGAGGTGACGATGTTTTCCGAAAATATTCTCTCCAACACAAATCCGGTTCTCTCTGCCGAGAACGCGCTGGCGAATCAACGGGTGCTTGACAAAGCTATGATGTTGCATTCGACATGAATCGACGAAGCATCGGTCTCGTTGCAGGGCTTGTTTTTTTTGCAGCATTGAGCGTTCTTCCTCCGTTCGACACATTTGTGCAAGCAGCGAGCCGGCATGCGGCTGAGCAACATGCATCGCTCGACACGCTTGCACTCGCCCGCGCAATGCAGACTGTTGCAGGTCTGATGCTTCTCATGGTGACGTGGTGGCTCACCGAGGCGATCAAGCTTGCGTACACCGCGTTCCTTCCCTTGATAATTCTTCCGCTGTTTAGCGTTGTTGGCTTGAGCAAAGGAGCGCCATTCACGTTCACGGTTCTGGATGTCGTTCGCAATTATCTCAGTCCGGTCGTGATGTTGTTCTTTGGAGGATTTCTGCTCGCAGGCGCGATGCGTCGATGGCATCTCGATCGCCGGTTGACTCTTGCCATACTCACACGCGGATCTCTTGCCAATGATGCGCGCAAGACTCTCTTCGGTATGATGGCGATAACGGCGTTTATGTCGATGTGGATTTCGAATACGGCGACGTGTGCGATGATGTTGCCGCTCAGCTTCGGCATTCTTTCGTTTGTGGATGCTGAACCCGGCAAATCAAACTACGGAAAAGCGCTGATGCTCGGCATTGCATGGTCGGCGTCGATCGGCGGCATGGGGACGCTGATCGGCACACCGCCCAACGGAATCGCAGTCGGCATTCTGCACACCGCGTACGGCGCCGACCCGACATTTCATCGCATCACGTTTCTCGACTGGATGAAGATCGGAGTACCGTACGTGATTCTCTTCTTGCCCGTCGCATGGTTCACGCTGCTGAAAGTGTTCCCGCCGGAAGTGTCATCGTTTCATGGCGGGAAGGAACGGCTCATGCAGGAGTATGCTCGACTCGGGCCGATGAACCGAGGAGAGAAGTACGCTATTGCGATCTTCTCTGTTGCCGTTGTGCTGTGGATTTCGATGCCGTTTCGCGATCAGCTCCTTCCGGATTCTTTTCTTGAACGAACGAAGTGGCTTGATGAATATTCGATTGGATTGCTCGCAGGCTTGTCGCTCTTCCTTCTTCCTGTCGATGTAAAGAGGAGGGAGTTTGTCCTGCGCTTGAGGGATCTGAAGTACGTCGAATGGGCCGCACTCGCGATTGTCGGAGGCGGCATTGCTCTGTCGGATGGGATGTTCAAAACCGGATTCGCTTCGTGGCTCGCGCATTCGTTCATCTCACTCTTCGGCTCTCCTTCGACGCTCGTGATGATGTTTGCGATTGTGTTGTTCATCGATTTCCTAACGGAGATCGCAACAAACTCTGCCGTCATCTCGATGATGGTTCCCGTCGTCATCTCTATTGCCCAATCGACAGGGGGCGACCCGACCGCGCTCACAATTGCCGCAGCGCTCGCGTCGTCGATGGCGTTCATGCTGCCGGTGGGCACGCCGCCCAACGCGATGGTGTACGGTACCGGGTACATACAATTGAAAGACATGGTGAAGGCGGGCTTCATTCTCGATATTCTCGGCTGGCTCTTCACCATTGGCGTTCTTGTTCTCTTTGGGCATCTTCTGTTTGGCGTGATAGGTTTGTGAGCCGGCAGGAACCTCGCAGCGTGGGTGTCCGTTAATACTGAAGACGCAACTCTAAGGAACCTGATGTGAAGACATTTATTATCTTTCTTCTGCTTACCGCATTCAGCACGACGACGTTCGCCGAGTCTGTTGACTGGGAGAAAGTTCACTCCCTCACAATTCAAGGCATCGATCAACTGTACGATCTCGACATGGATCGAGCGGGACGTACGTTTGATGAAGTGATCAGAATGGCGCCCGACGATCCACGCGGTCCTTTCTTCAAGAGCATGATCTACTTCTGGATATTCACTCTCAACAAAGACAAGAATGCGTTCGACCAATTCTTTGAACTGTCCGACGAAGTAATCAAGCGTTGCGAGCGCCAGCTTGATGCGGATGAGAATAACGCGGTCGCGACATTCTATCTTGGCGGCATTTATGGGTATCGTGGTCTCGCGTATCATCGCGATGGTTCACTTGCGAAAGCTGCGTGGGATGGCAGAAAAGGTTACATGCATTTGCGCGACGCGGCAGCAATGAAACCCGACTTGTATGACGCGCAAATGGGATTCGGCTTGTTCAGTTATCTTGTCGGGAAGCTGCCCAAGTCATCGCGATGGCTGTTGAACATTCTGGGCTTTGAGGGAGATGTCGAAGGCGGACTTGCCGCACTGAGGCTCGCTGCGGAGCGTGGCACCTACACGCGAAGCGAAGCAACGTTCTATCTCTCGCAATTTCTGAACGCGGAGAATCGTCCCGATGAAGCAACGAAGTATTTGCAGCGTCTGCTTGAGAAGCATCCTGAGAATGCACTCTTCCTTGTCACGCATGCGCAATGGGAAATGCGTCGGGATCGCATCGATGCGGCAATTGCTTCAGCGCAAAAGGCGATCGCAATCAACAACAAGAACGCTGTACGGATGGGGGATGAGCTAGCGTATAGTGTTCTCACGAACTGCTACTTTGTGATGAACGATTTTGAGAATGCACGCGCCAGCGGCGAAACATATTTGCAGAAAGCGGAAAACAAGGATGTCGTGCCGAACTCCCTGTACTACCGGCTTGGGATTAGCCTCGAAGTGCTCGGTCAGCGTGAGCGCGCTGTTGCAATGTACAAGCAATTGAAAGAAGCCGACCAGTGGCAAGGCGGTCCGTGGAATCAACAATTCTTCCGGCGAAAGGAATTGCGGCTCAAACGGCCGCTGGCAGAGCAGGACATCCTTCTCATTAAGGCGCAGAATCTTGCATCGCGCGGCAAACACGAAGACGCTGTACGATTCCATCTTGAAGTGCTGAAGAAGAATCCCAGCACAGATCAAGAAGCGCTTGCGTTGTATGGTATCGTGCAGGCGTATTATGAGCAGCAGCGATTTCAGGAGATACCGGCGCTCGCACAACGGCTCGTTTCACTTCGTCCCGCCGATGAGACATGGGTCGTCCCGAACGGATACTTCAGGCTCGGGCAAACGTTCGCGAACCTCGGGCGAGTTGCAGAAGCAAAGCAGGCTTTTGAGCGTGTCTATGATTTTTCGGATTATGACTTTCAGTCGAGGCTCGAAGCAAGAACCGATGCGGAACTGAAGAAACTGAATCAGGCGCCTCAGTGAAAGTTTCCCTCCCGTTTGTTTGATTCAATCCTGATCTCATTCGTATCTTGATGTCGCCGCAGCAATCGTTGCTCGCGGCTTGCAGTCTCATAGTGTTCATGACATTTCGAATCCAGATGAAATCCCGTCCTCTTATCTTTTGTGTCTGTGTACCGCTGCTTTCGTTCGCCCAGCCGAACGCTGCAGAGAATCTGCTTCCGTATGTGAATCCGCTTGTCGGCACGCAGAAGATGGGGCATACGTTTCCCGGCGCGACAGTACCGTTCGGAATGGTTCAACTGAGTCCCGACACCGACACGATCTCGTACGACAAGGACGGGAAGTACAATCCTGACGTCTATCGCTACTGCGCGGGCTATCAGTACGACGACAAGACGATCGTCGGCTTCAGTCACACACACTTCAGTGGAACCGGACACTCGGATCTCGGCGACGTTCTCATTATGCCGACGACCGGACCGCTTCAGCTCAATCCGGGAACGGCCGACAACTCCGCGAGCGGCTATCGTTCTGCATTCACGCACACAAACGAAATTGCCGAGCCTGCATACTACAAGGTGAAGCTGGACGACTGCGGCGTTACGGCTGAGTTGACTGCCACAACGCGAGTCGGCTTTCACCAATACACGTTCTCCCGTTCCGATCAGGCTCATATCATTCTTGATTTGACGGCGGGAATCTACAACTACGAAGACAAAAACGTCTGGACATTTCTCCGGGTCGAGAACGATTCACTCGTGACCGGGTTTCGCCAGACAAACGGCTGGGCGCGAACACGCACGGTGTACTTTGCAATCGCATTCTCAAAGCCATTTCATCAGTACGGTCAGCAACAAAACCCCGCCGGCGTCTATCGAGGATTCTGGAGGAAGTTCGATCAGACAAAGAATTTTCCAGAGATGGCGGGAAAGAAGATCCGAGCTCATTTTGACTTTCGAACGGAAGCGGGAGAACGGCTGATGATCAAAGTTGCCATCTCTCCGGTGAGCACGGAAGGCGCACTCCGAAATCTTGCGGCGGAGATTCCTCATTGGGATTTCGAGAAGGTGAAGCGTGAGAGCCAGGCGCTCTGGAATGCCGAGCTTAACAAGATTCAGATCGAAACAGACAATCCCGGCGTCAAGAAAAATTTCTACACGGCGTTGTACCACGCTTTGCTTACGCCGACGACGTACATGGATGTCGATGGTTCATACCGCGGCATCGACATGAACATCCACACGGCGAACGACTTCACGCACTACACAACGTTCTCGCTGTGGGACACGTTTCGCGCATTGCATCCCTTGCTCAACATCATTCAACCAAAAAGAAACGTCGACATGATCAAGTCGATGCTGACACATTACGAACAAAGCGTGCACAAGATGCTTCCCGTTTGGTCGCACTACGCAAATGAAAACTGGTGCATGATCGGGTATCATAGCGTTTCCGTCATCGCCGATGCGCTGGCCAAGGGAAACGACGGCTTCAACGCGGAGAAAGCTTTGGAGGCGTGCGTGAACACAGCCCGCCGCGGTTACTATGACGGGCTGGAGTATTACATGAGACTTGGCTTCGTGCCTGAGGACAAGAACTCGTCGTCTGTATCAAAAACGCTGGAGTATGCGTATGATGATTGGTGCATCGCTCAGATCGCGAAGAGATTGGGCCGAAACGATATCGCCGATGAGTTCAACAAGCGGGCGACAAACTTCAGGAATGTGTTTGACGAATCCATCCGCTTCATGCGACCGAAGCTGAGCGACGGTTCTTTCCGCACGCAGTTTGATGTGCTGAAGACGCACGATCAGGGATTCATCGAGGGAAACGCGTGGAACTACAGCTTGTACGTTCCGCATGACGTGCCTGCGCTGATTGAGTTGATGGGAGGGAAGAAGCGATTCACGAGTTACCTCGACTCACTGTTCACGATGCATCTGCCCGATGAGTTCTTCGCGGAAACGGAAGACATCACCCGCGAGGGCATCATTGGAAACTATGTTCACGGCAATGAGCCGGCTCATCACGCTGCGTACTTGTACAACTGGACCGATGAGCCACGGAAGACGCAAGAACGCGTCCGCATGATCATGAACAAACAGTATCGTCCTTCACCCGACGGTCTTGGCGGGAACGATGACTGCGGACAAATGAGCGCGTGGTACATTTTCAGTGCGCTCGGTTTCTATCCCGTCGCTCCCGGTTCCGATAAATATGCGTTAGGAAGTCCGGCAGTGAGTGAAGCGACGTTGCGCCTCGAGAACGGAAGGACGTTTACGATTCTCGCAGCGAGTCAAAGCAGCAAAAACATCTACGTCGATGAAATATTCCTCAATGATAAACGTCTTAATCGGAGGTACCTGAAGCATTCTGAGATATTGGGCGGAGGAACGCTTACCTTCCACATGAGCGCAAAGAAATAGTCCTTCACGACCTAAAAGGTCGTGGCTACATGCTCGTTTTTGTTACTGAGATTGAGAAGATGAATTCATCAAAATTGTTGACTGTTGTTTTGCTAAGCATTGTGCTCATCAGTATCGGCCTCTCTCAAGATGAAACCGGAGCCATTGGTGGACAAGTGTTGCTCGATGACAGTAGTTCAGCCGCAGGTGCTTCAGTCACGCTTGAAGAAACAAAGGTCGGAATTGCTACGAAGGATGACGGCTCGTTTCTGATCACCAACATTCCGGTTGGCACGTACAAGCTCAGTGTCCGCTTGATCGGGTATGAGCAGGGCGAGCTGCTCGCTGTTCGCGTGAACAGGAACGACACTACACGTGTACAAATCGAACTTCGGCAGAGTGATATCGAGCTGGGACAAGTGCTTGTCACCGGTACGCGCAGACAAGCCGCCGGGGATGTGCGGCCGAGCGTAACGACAATGACGCCGCGCGAAGCAAAGTACTTGCCCGGCGCCGCCGAAGATGTGCTTCGCAGTCTGCAAGCGCTTCCGGGCGTGACGAGTGTGAGCGATTTCTCGTCGCAGCTAATTGTCCGCGGTTCAGGGCCGGATCAGAATCTTGTGATGATCGATGGCTTCGAGGTCATCAATCCGTACCGACTCTACGGCGTCGTGTCGATGTTCAATCCTGAGACCGTGAGCGACATCAGTCTGCAGACGGGCGGGTTCACGGCGCAGTACGGCGATCGACTCTCCGCTGTCATCGATGTGAAGAATCGCGAAGGACGCGGCGATGTACCGTTCGGCGCCAAGCTGAACTTCAGTCTCACCAACATGAACCTGATCTTTGAAGGGGCGCTGCCGATGGATGGCGCGTCGTACCTGCTTTCTCTTCGCAGAACATATTACGATTTGATTCTCGGCCCTGTTCTCAAATCGGCGAAGCTCGTGCAGGGCGACGTTGCGCTTCCGAATTTCCGCGACCTGCAGTTCAAGGCCGGCATGCCGCTCGGCGAATCGAACAGACTGATTGTGAATGCGCTTACCTCCCGCGATGGAGCCTCGCTGATCTCGGGCGCCGAGCGAGATCGCGCAGACAGTGTCAGCCTCTTCGACGCGTCGTACAACACGATGTTCGGCGCGACGTGGCAGTTCACTCCTTCCGATAAGGTTATCATCAACACGCAGCTGTCATGGTATCGTAATGAAGGATCGGGATCGTTCGATGGAACATTCGTTGATCCATCGCAGAACACGGGCAGTATTGGCCGGGGCGACACACTCGGTGTGAGGTTCGTGAGTTTTGCCGTCGATTACGGATACAAGTACGATAAGACGTCGCTGCTTCAACGCTGGCTTATCAACGCGGGAAGTCACACGGTCGAGGCGGGGTATGGCGCTGACTTCCTCAGGACAGCCTTCACGCGCTTCTTCGACATCGATCAGGATTTGAAGAACTTCATCGCGCAGCGCGGATTCATCGTGCCGTCGGATGAAACCGAGAGCGTTCCATTCGGACGCTACAATGTTTGGGTGCAAGATCGGATTTCGTTTGGTGATCGATTGTTCATTCAGCCGGGCGTGCGCATGGATTACTATCCGTTCATCAAGAAGAAAGTGTACGTCGCACCGCGGTTGAATATCTCCTACAAACTGAACGAGGCAACGACTCTTCGCGCTGCGTACGGCAGATATTTCCAATCGCCGGGAATGGAGAAGCAGAATTTCGGCGGCAGCGTGACGTACTCGGACGCAAGCTTCAAGACTCTTGTGGCTGAGACCGCTGAGCATTTCATTGTCGGGATGGATCGGATGGTGACGCCGACGTGGCAATTCAAGGCCGAGGCGTATTGCAAAAGCTTTGACGATCTCGCCGTTGCTGAGAAGCTGCAGGGATCGCGCTGGTACTCTGCGCCGACGGGCGACAGCATTTTCTCGCCGCGCGGCTGGACGACGCCGGTACGCGTTCCGAGCGATTCGCTGACGCCATTTCCGGTCAACGATGCCACTGGCCAGGCGTACGGGTTCGAAGTGATGCTGCAGAAGATTCGTTCGCTGCCAACGGATAAATTCACCGGCTGGATCAGCTATGCGCTTTCGTATGCCGAGCGCGAGCGCGACGGACTCACGACGCCATTCTTGTTCGATCAGCGACATGCAATGAACATTGTCGGCGACTACAAGTTTGCCGAGAGCTGGGACCTCGGTCTGCGGTACACGCTGCGATCAGGCAGGCCATTCAACAAGGCGCTGGGCGTGAAACCCCGCGTCGTTGTCGTGGTACAGAACGGAGTCGAGACGCCGTACGTGCAAACCGACCTGAAGGGGAAAGTGACGCTCGATGTGGACTACGAGCGCGATGCCTACTCGAGTCGGCTGGACATGTATCATTCACTCGATCTGCGTCTGACGACGTATCCCGGATGGTGGGGACTTGATTGGTCGATCTACCTCGATGTGCAGAACGTTCTCAACCGCAAGAACGTGCAGCAACAGAACTACTACATTGACAACAAAGGGAACCTGAAGGCGCGACAGGTCAACGGGATTCCCATATTCCCTTCGCTTGGAATGAGCGTTGTGTTTTAGTAGGAGTTGAAAAAGAAAGAAACGATCCACGAAGAACACGCCTGCGTGCAGAAACGACGCACTTCGGCGTGCAGGCACGAAGGTGCACGAAGGTTCATCTGATACTCGCAAAAATCACTTCTTAGTGTCCCTTCGTGCCTGCACGCCGGAGTGCCTGGCCGTCCGGCAGGCGGGCAGCGTTTCGGCACGCCCGCCTGCCGGAGCAAAGCGGCGGGCAGGCAGGCGTGAACTTCGTGGATAAGAATATAGGGGTTTTTCAACAACCTGTTAGACGCACCTCCGGAATTCCACTTGCAGGTTCGTCCCCGTTTAGGTAGCTTCGTGTCGTTCATGCCAAACAGAAATTTCTTTTCTAATAATTTCCGAGAGCCATTTTCATTCACTCAGTCAGGAGGTTCTCTTGTTCAAAGTCTGTGACGAAGCTGTTGCGCTCATTCTTCAGCATGAGGGATTGAATCAGCCTGATCGTTGGCCGGGAGGGTTCTCCGGCATCACGATCGGCATCGGGTACGATCTGGGGTATGTTACTGTTGATCAGTTCGAAAGTGATTGGGGTTCGTACATCAGCAGGCTGAATATCGACAAGCTTCGCGTCGCGGTCGGGCTGCGCGGCATGCGGGCAAAGAACAAAGCCGAAGAGTTCGTCGGCACCCGCATTCGCCGTGTCGACGCCGAACAGGTGTTCACGCTGAAGACACTGCCGCTGTTTGCGTTCAGAGCGAATCAAGCGTTCCCTTGTTTTGACAAGCTGCCTGAGAAAGCACAGGGGGCGTTGGTCTCGCTCGTGTACAATCGCGGAACATCGATGGTTGACCGCCCGGGCGAAGATCGTCGAAAAGAGATGCGGGCAATTCGTGACGCAGTGGTGCAAGGTGATCTCTCTGAAATCGCGGCGCAACTCCGCT
>JACRFA010000205.1 GCA_016218065.1 Ignavibacteriota bacterium
AGCCGACGTCGATCGTAATCGGGCGGATGTCCGTCAGCCCGCGGCCATCGAGTCGCTTTCCCTTCTGCAGAATCATCTCGCGCATCTCGACATATTCCATGTGATGCAACGTCGCGGCAATAGCTTTGCTCTGCTCAGGGAACCGCTCTGCGAGCGCCGCCTGCGTCTCTTCGTAGATGGCTTTCGTTCGGGCAGCGCGATCCTCTTTGAGCAACGGCGTGTTGGCCAGGAGTGCAATCTTGTCGCTAACGATTTCTTTGATCGCCGCCAGCAATTCTGAATTTTCCGCAGCCGCGGGTGGCACACGCTTGCGACCGCCAATCTCTTTTAGCAAATCTGTCTGCAGCGAGCAGAGAAGGCGAATATTCTCGTGCGCAAACTCCAGAGCGGCAAGCATATCCTGCTCAGAAATTTCCTTCGCTTCGCCTTCGACCATGAGGATGGAATCGCTCGTGCCCGCAACCGTGATATCGAGATCGCATGCCTGCAATTCGGTATATGTCGGGTTGATGATGAACGCACCGTTCACACGTCCCACGCGCACTTCGCCCACCGGACCTTCGAACGGAATATCGGAGAGCATGAGTGCTGCCGAAGCGGCAACTGCGCCGATCACGTCGCCATCATGTTCCTGATCCGACGAGTACACCGTGACGATCACCTGTGTTTCGCAGCGGAACCACTCCGGGAACATCGGTCTGATGGGACGATCAATGAGTCGGGCAGAGAGGATTTCTTTTTCCGACGGACGCGCCTCGCGTTTGAAGAAGCCGCCCGGGATTTTTCCCGCCGACGCCGCCTTCTCGCGATACTCAACTTGAAGAGGGAAATAATCAAGCCCTTCCTTCTCTTCCTTTGCGGCGACAACCGTGGCCAGCACCATCGTATCGCCGTAGCGAGCCATCACCGAGCCGTCAGCCTGTTTTGCAAACCTGCCGGTCTCGAGAGAAAAACTCTTTCCGCCTATTGTGATTTCTTTTGTGACTTTCATACAGCACGTATTCTTTCTAGTAGTAGATGAAGAGAAGAGAATTATTTTCGAATATTCAGATCGGCAATCAACTTGCGATACCGATCAATGGCCTTTTCTTGCAGATAATCCAACAGACGACGCCGCTTGCCGACCATACGCAGCAACCCAACACGCGAGTGGTGGTCTTTCGAGAATTTTTCGAAATGCGGAGCGAGATCGTTGATGCGAGCCGTGAGCAGCGCAATCTGGACTTCCGGCGTACCGGTGTCCTGCGTTGTCTTGCCGAACTTCTTGATGATCTCCGCTTTCTTTTCTTTTGTTAGTGCCATTGCAAATAGCTCCTGTAATTTTTTGTTAGAGGTCGATTACTTTTCTTTTGGTGATGATGACTTAGCCAGATACTTCAACGATTGTGCTTTGTCTTCATGAAGCTGGCTGACAAGATCTTGCAGCGACGCGAACTTCTGTTCATCGCGCAATTTGCGCAGGAATGAAACCGTGATTCGCTCTCCATAAATGTCGTCTGCAAAATCAAAAATGTGTACTTCAATCGTTTCTTGCAGCCCTGCCGTCAGTGTCGGTCGTACGCCAATGTTCATCATGCCGTGGTAGTGTCTTCCTTCTACCTCAACACCAACGAGATACACACCGTTCGCAGGAACCAACTTCTTGTCCGACTTGGGTCGAATGTTCGCCGTCGGGTATCCGAGTGTTGTTCCCCGACGGTCGCCAACCACAACAGCGCCGGAAAGCTGATACTCGTGGCCAAGCAATGTCGTCGCATGCTCAATCTCTCCCCGCAGAAGCGCATTCCGTACGCGAGTGCTGCTCACGATCTCTCCGTCAACACTGAACGGCGGCAACGCGAAGACAGAAAAATTCTGTTGCTCCCCCATCCGCACAAGTTCCTCAATCCCCCCTTCACGATTACGCCCAAACGTATGATCGTATCCAACAACTACTTCGCTCACGCCGATTCTCCCGACAACCGTCCGCTCATAGAACTCACGCGAAGTCTGCTGCGAGAATTCATACGTGAACGGAATGATGACGAGCAAATCAATCTGTTGCCTGTTAAGCAACTCGATTCGTTCATCAATCGTTGTCAGCAACTGTACCGGACCTCGCTTTGACGCTACGACTTCCTTCGGATGCGGATCGAACGTGATGACAACGCTGCGTCCCGCATTTTGTTTAGCCCTGAGGACAACTTCTCTGACAATCTCCTGGTGCGCCCGATGAACACCATCGAACGTTCCGACCGTTACGACAGAGTTTGTCTCGCGTGCAACTTCGGTAATCGAGCGCGCAACAATCATAGACTCAATTTCGACGCTCGTTCCTGTACACGATCATGTCCTCAATCGTCACGGCATCGGCGAGTTGATACTCTCCGATGCGTGTGCGGCTCAGCTCCTGCACATACGCGCCGACGTTCAAGGCATTGCCAAGATCATTCACCAACGTTCGGACGTACGTTCCCTTCGAGCATACGACCGTCATGTACAGCAGCGGCAGCGCGATCTCTTTAATCTGAATCGATCGCACACAGACGGTTCTCGGCTTCCTTTCCACTTCAATGCCTTTCCTCGCGTAGCGATAGAGGCGCTTCCCTGCAACCTTCGCCGCGCTCCACATCGGCGGCAGTTGCTGTTGCTCGCCAACGAAGTGTTGAACCGCCGAACGAATGTCCTGCTCGGTCAGATGATCGACGGAGTTGGATTCCGTCACGGGCGTTTCCGCATCGTAGCTCTCCGTCCGCTCCCCGAGGCGTACAGTCACGTCGTACTCTTTGTCCATCTCCTGAAACTGCGACAACTCTTTCGTCTTCTTTCCCGTGCAGACAATGAGCAGCCCTGTTGCTTTCATATCGAGCGTTCCCGCATGACCAATCCGCTCACAATGAAAGATGCTTCTCATCTTGTTCACCACATCGAACGATGACCAATCGCGGGGCTTGTTCACCAAAAGCATCTCGCCTTCGTGCACCGACAAGTCATGTCGAAGATCCGCCACTCTCGTTGTCATCTGAATGAATCTTGTTGATGAGTTTATTGATTTTGTCCACCTCATCCATCGTCGTATCGTGATAGAACTGCAGCGCGGGCGCAAACTTCAGTCGCACACGGTGCGCAACCTCGCCGCGGATATGCTGCTTCTGTTCTTCCAGCATCTTCATCGTCGCGGCCTGTTTCTCCGGCGCGCCGAAGATGCTGAAGTAGATTTTCGCAATCTTCAGGTCCGGCGACATGCGAACATCCGTTACCGTGATGAAGCCGTATTCCGTGCTGCTGTATTCACGCGAAAGAATCGATCCGATCTCCTCTTTCACGAGCGATGCAACGCGTTCCGTTCGAATCGACATTACAACTTCCGTTTCGTTTCTACAATCTTGAAGGCCTCGATTGTATCACCGACTTTCAGATCGTTGTAACCTTCGAGTCCGATGCCGCATTCAAAGCCGGCTTCAACTTCACGCACATCTTCCTTGAAGCGCTTCAGCGATGAGATGCCGCCTTCGAACACCTGAATGCCATCCCGCACAAGACGCACGCGGTTGTTCCGAATGATCTTTCCATCCAGCACATAACATCCACCAATGTTGCCGACTTTCGGCACCTTGAACACTTCGCGAATCTCTATCGTGGCCGTGATCTCTTCCTTCGTTTCGGGCGCCAGCAATCCCTCCAACGCCTTCCGCACGTCGTTGATGGCATCGTAGATAATGTTGTACGTCCTGATATCGACTTTTTCTTTTTCGGCGAGACGTCGAGCGTTCAGATTCGGACGAACGCGGAACCCGATGATCACCGCATTCGATGCCGCCGAGAGTATGATGTCCGATTCGGAAATTGTGCCGACGCCTTTGTGAATGACTTTCACTTTGACTTCTTTGTGATCGATCTTCATCAACGAATCGGACAATGCTTCGACCGAGCCGTCAACATCGCCCTTCACAATCACATTCAACTCCTGAACTTGACCTTCCTTGATCTGCTGCGAGATGTCATCCAGCGTCGTCAGTCGGATCTGGCGGAAGTCCTGCTCACGTTTGAGTTGTTGGCGCCGCAAGCTGATCTCGCGCGCAACGCGATCTGATTCCGTTGCAACAAACGTATCGCCCGCTTGCGGGAAGCCATCAAGTCCGGTAAGCTGCACCGGCGTCGAGGGTCCTGCCGCTTCCGTGCGATTGCCGCGCTCATCAAACATCGCGCGTACTTTCCCTGAGTAGATGCCCGCGAGGAATGGATCGCCGATTCGCAGCGTCCCCTTCTGCACAAGCACTGTCGCAGTGATGCCCTTCCCTTTGTCGAGCTGAGCTTCGATGATTGTTCCGCGGGCCTCCCGCGTCGGATTCGCCTTCAGATCGAGCACCTCGGCTTCAAGCGCAACCTTCTCCAGCAGCACATCGACATTCTTCCCGGTCTTTGCGGAAAGCTCAACCGCCTGATACTTGCCGCCCCATTCCTCCACAAGAATATTCTTCTCCGCAAGCTGCTGTCGGATGCGATCAGGATTTGCGTCGGCTTTGTCAGTTTTGTTCATTGCAATAATAATCGGTACCCCGGCAGCCTGCGCATGACTGATTGCTTCGAGTGTCTGCGGCATAACGCTATCATCCGCCGCAACGACAAGCACGACGATGTCCGTAACCTTCGCGCCGCGGGCACGCATGGCAGTGAATGCTTCGTGACCTGGCGTGTCGAGGAACGTAATCCGATTCCCGGTCGCAGTCGTCACTTCGTACGCACCAATATGCTGCGTGATGCCGCCGGACTCGCCTGCGACAACATTTGCGCTGCGAATGTAATCGAGCAGCGACGTCTTGCCGTGATCAACATGTCCCATGATCGTCACCACCGGCGGACGGCGAAGGAGTGTTTCAACCGGATCTTCTCTGTCTTCGAGAACTTCGTCTTCTGTCACTTCTTCGTAGAAGCTGATCTCGAATCCGAATTCATCGGCAACAAGCGTGATCGTGTCTTTATCGAGACGTTGGTTGATCGACACCATGATGCCGAGTTCCATACACTTCTTGATCACGTCGGCAACGTTCACACCCATCAGATTGGCGAGATCGTTCACAGAGAGAAATTCCGTCACACGAATACGTCCCGCATCGCGCTGCGCTTCTTCCTGCAGACGTTGCTCTTCCTCTTCACGCTCCTTTCGCTTCTTCTTCTTGAACGCAGCCCGGCTTCCAATCGGCGCTTCGTCCATCGCCGCGAACGTACGGCGAATGGCGTCCTTCACTTCCGCCTGATCGATTTCCTTATGGCGCAGCTTCTTCTTTTTCTTCTTCTTGCGATCGAGCGCGTCAACCTCCGGAACGACTACTTCCGGCGTTTCTCCACCTTTGACCTTCTTCTTTTTCTTCTTCTTCTTGTGATCGGCGTCTTCAACTTCAGCCGGAGGCGGCGGCGCCGCTTCCACCGGCTTGGCCTCGCCACGTTTCGGCGCAGGCTTCCCTTTGGGTCCTCTCTTCGGCGGCGGCGTCAGATCGATCTTGCCTTTCACGGTCAAGCCAACGCGCGAGCGACGCTCCTTCTCGAGCGGAGAAATGTACTCCTCCTCTTTCTTCTTTTCGACAGGAGGTGGTGCAGCTTCGACAACAGGTTCCGGCGGCGCAGGCGTCGGTTCAGGAGCTGGCGGTGGCGCCGGTTCCTCAACGACCACCTGTTCCGGCCCCACAGGCGCTTCAAGCAATGGCGCCGGAGCGACTTCTTCAGCAACCGGCTGCGGAATTGAAAGCAAAGGAGCAACGACTTCAGGTTGAGCGACAAGCGGCGGCGGCACATGTGCAGTCTCGACGTGCTCTTCCTTCTTCTCGATCTTCTTCTTGCTCTCACGCATCTCCGCAATCTTACGCTGATGCTTCTCGGCCACGTCCTTTTCTTTTTTGAAATGGACGAGAATATCGCGCATCATGTCGTCGTCAACTGAGCTCATGTGGCTTTTGACTTCGTAGCCTTTCTTCCTCAGGAACTCAACGACAGTTTCGTGCGAAAGATTGAGTTCAGTCGCTACTTTGTAAATCTTCTTTTTCTTTTCTGCTATTTCGGACATTCGATCCCTTTAATGCGAGTCAACGATTCACTGAGAATTTCAGTTCTTCTCTTCCGGTGACTCCTCCTTTGTGGCAGAATTTCCGGGCGCGGATTCCTCATCCTGATTCTGAGCGGGCTTGGGTTCAGCCACGTCAGTTTCCTCCTCCTCGTCCTCTTCTTCCTCCTCGCCTTCCTCTTCCTCATCTTCGACTTCAGCTTCATCGAGATCGCGCTGCATCATCTGGCGAATCTCTTTGATGCGCTCCTCCGTAAGCCCCTCGATGTCGAGAAGGGTGTCGAGTTTCGCGTTGATCACTTCTTTGGCAGTCTCAATTCCGGCATTGATCAACTTCAGATACAACTCTTCGCCAAGTTCGTCTTTGAAATCAACAAGCTCGATATCGTACTCATCGTCTCCGCCTTCCTTAATCAGGTTGATCTCATAGCCTGCAAGCTTGGAGGCGAGGCGAATGTTCTGGCCATTCCGTCCGATGGCAAGCGACACTTGATCGGCGGTGACAACAACGTTGGCGGTCTTTGTCGCTTCGTCGATTTCAATACTCTTCAGCTTCGCCGGCGCGAGCGAGCGTTGAATGAACACGATCGGCTGATCACTGTAGTTGATGACATCGATGTTCTCGTTGTTCAATTCCCGCACGATCGTATGAATGCGAACGCCCTTCATGCCGACACAAGCGCCCACCGCATCGATACGATCATCGTGAGACTCCACCGCAACCTTGGCGCGCTCGCCCGGCTCGCGGGCAATGCGCTTGATCTCGATAATGCCGTCGTAGATCTCCGGGATTTCCATCTCGAACAATTTTTCCAGAAACTTTGAGTCGGCGCGAGAGACGATCACAAGCGGGTTGCCG
>JACRFA010000211.1 GCA_016218065.1 Ignavibacteriota bacterium
GAGGAGCTGCTCAAGATGGCAATCACGCGCCTCGGACTTTCAGCGCGTGCGTACGATCGGATTCTGAAAGTTGGAAGAACGATCGCAGATCTTGCGCGCAGCACCGAGATTCGGCCTGAACACATCGGCGAAGCGATACAGTACCGCAGTTTGGATAGGAATCTCGGAGCGCAGTGATTTTGCAATTGTTGAGAATGAACGCTGCTACACCATCCTCACTGCGATTCCAACGATTCATACGCCGCCTCTGAATATGCTCGTGTGCGTTTTCGACTCTTTGCCAACGGAAGTTCAAAACTGAATTTTGTTCCTTCGCCGGCTCGACTCTCTACCGAAATCACTTCGCCGTGAGCCTCAAGTATCTTCTTCGCAATGGCAAGCCCCAAACCTGCGCCGCCCGTCTTTCCATGCGTGCGCGACTGATAGAACCGGTTGAAGACGTAGGGCAGATCTTGGGCGGAAATTCCCACGCCCGTATCCTCGATGCTGACGCGTAACTTGCTTCCGTACTCACGAAGTACGATTTTCGCTTCGCCGCCGGAGTTTGTGTATGAGATCGCATTGTCGAGGAGATTGTGCAGCACCCGATCGATCAATCCGATGTCAGCAACGACCGACGGTAGATTTTGCGAGAACTCTGGAACGATGCGTACTTCTTTCTTCTCGGCGATGGGAGCAAACTTCTGTGCGAGATCGTTTGCGAGATCGGCAATCGAAAACGGCTCAACGTGAAGCTGTGTTTGCTTCGCTTCAAGCTTGGAGAGTTCGAACAACTCCTCGATGAGTCTGCTGAGACGTTCCATGTTGCTGAAAATGATTTCGAGATAGCTTTGTCGCTCCGGCGCCGAGAGGTCGCTCTCTTTCATAAGCACCGTCTCAAGGTACCCTTGCGCAGAAGCAAGCGGAGTCCGCAAGTCGTGGGAGACATTGGCGATCAACTCTCTGCGCAACGCATCAGTCCGCTCAAGATCACTGACATGCTGCGAGAGCGTGTCTGCCATTGTGTTGAATGCACGGCCAAGTTCATCCAACTCGTCGTTCGACGTGATGCTAACTCGCCGCGAGTAGTCGCCCTCGGTGAAAGCGAGCGCAGCGGCAGTCAGCCTCCGAAGCTTTCTCGTTACCAATGCCAGCGCCGCAAGTCCAATGCAGCCTGCCGCCGCGAGACTCACGAGAAGTCCCTGCAGCCCAAGCGTCAGAAAGTGGCTCTGTCGAATTCGGTCTGCTGTCGAATCGAATTCTTCGCCGCTGAGTATAACATAGACGTATCCCACGACCTTGTCGTCGAGAGTAACTGGAGCGACAGAGAAGACTTTTGGTGTTCGGAGATCTCTCGGGTTGTCGCCTAAGACGAGCTTCTTGCCGTCCGACTGGAGGAATTCAGCGATGGGCTGAAGCGAGACTGAACGAGCTTTCACTTTCTCCTTCGGCGCGTCGAACGTGAGAATCTTTCCCTCGCTGTCAAGAAGATAAACCTCGACACTCGGATTCACGACCATCACGTCGTGGAAGAGTTGATTCATTCCCTCAAGATTCGGCTTGCCGTTGATGAAGGGTTTGATGTCTTCAACGATACGCTGCGCAAGCCCGACGTTCAATCGCTGGCTCGTTTCGGCAAAGTACATTTCGCTTGAGAACAGTGTCAGGTACGTGTATCCTGCCCCGACGAGCAGCAGCGGAACGAGAAAAGCCGCCGAAAGTTTCCAGTACAAGCTCCCCAAAATTCGTCCGCGCATTTATTCCTCCTCGGCAAATTTGTACCCGACTCCCCAGACGGTGAGAATATACCGCGGGTTGGCGGAATCGTCTTCGATTTTCGCCCGCAGTCTGTTGATGTGTGAATTCACCGTGTGGTCGTAGCCGTCGAACTTGTATCCCCACACCGTATCGAGCAACGCCTGCCGCGAGTAAGCCTTGCCGGGATTCTTCGTGAAAAGCGCGAGAAGGTCGAATTCCTTCGCGGTCAGCTCCACGTTGTTGCCTTTGATCGCAACAGTGCGCTTCTCGACATCGATCTTCAGGTCGCGGAAGTGAACCTGTTTTCTAGCGGCGCCTGCGACTTCATCTTTGACGGCTTCCACTCGTCGGAAGATTGCCTTGACACGCGCAAGCAGCTCGCGCACGCTGAACGGTTTGGTCAAATAGTCGTCAGCCCCGAATTCAAGCCCGAGCACTTTGTCAAACTCCTCGGAGCGCGATGTGAGCATGAGAATTGGCGTGTAGTTCTTTTCCGAACGAAGTTCTTTACAGATTTCCAATCCATCGAGTCCCGGCAACATGAGATCGAGAACAATCAGATCGTACCGATTCTTGATGGCCTTGTCAAGTCCGCTTTCTCCGTCGTGCGCGACTTCGCACTTGCATCCCAGATCGGTGATGTGCATTTCCACGAGTCGAGCGATATCCCGATCATCTTCGATGATGAGAACTTTGTGGCTCACGGCTGTTGTGCTTTCTTTCGGTGATCGAGTGGAAGCAGTTGTTTCTGGGAACATACGTATTCTCAACGTGAATTTCTTGCATGATTGCGGACTTCGGATTTCTGATTGCGACCTCCCGTAACAGGCATGTTGAAAAAGAAAGGAATGATCCACGAAGAACACGCCTGAGTGCCGAAACGCTGCCCACCTGCCGGACAGCCAGGCACTCCGGCGCGCAGGCACGAAGGTGCACGAGGGTTCCTCTGATACTAGCAAAAAGAAATCACTTCTTCGTGTCCCTTCGTAAACTTCGTGGATAAGAATATAGGGGTTTTTCAACAACCTGCTAAGAACACTCGGTCCGCTGGCTCAGGTGAACACAGATTAAGACCATCCGAATCTGTGGCAAATCAGTGAAATCTGTGGTTCAGTTCTCTTCTGCACGCTTCCAGCCGGTGATCATCGAAACAAAATTTGACCACCCGGAGATTGCTACAAGAAAGAGATGGCCAAAGAAGAAAAGTACAAACGCGGCAGTGAACACGAAATGCCAAATCCTTGCGGTGTCGTATCCGCCGAACGATGCGGCGATAAGGCTGAACTGCACCGGCCAGTAGATCGCGATGCCGCTGAGAACGGAACCGAGCGCGAGCAACGGAATGAGTGTGTACGTCAGCTTCTGCAGCGAGTTGTACTTCGTCGTCGGAGGATGATGCTTGCTGAGTCTGAGATAGTACTTGATCATCGGGACGATACCCAATCTGTCAGAGGAGCGGAACAATGTTGTGTTGCGGCCGTGCTTGCTCGCGACATTGTATGTGACCCAGATGATGCCGTTCAGAACGAAGAGCCACATGCCAAAGAAATGCCACATGCGCGCGCCGGCAAGCCATCCGCCCAACGTGAGATTCTCGGGAATCCTGAACTCCCAGATTGGCGAAGCATTATAGATGCGCAATCCGCTCGTCACCATGATTCCCAACGCGATGAAATTCATCCAATGGGTCACACGCACGATCAACGGATGCTGATAGTTCTTTTCTCGTCGCGCCATCTATTTCTCTCTTTCCTGAAGACAATGCAAACACGGCTTGAGTATCGATCGTTGCATCACAGCCCCGCGAACCAATCGTATCCTTGATCTTCCCAGTAGCCGCCAGGCTTCTCGTTGGTGAGGATGATTGTGTGCACCCACTTTGCGCTTTTGTAGCCGAGTTTGACTGGCATGACAATGCGAGCGGGCGCTCCGTGTGAAATCGAGAGCGGCTTTCCGTACGCCTCATAGCAGAGGAGCGTCTGCGGATGCAGAGCGCTCGGCATGTCGTACGATGTGAAGTAGTCATCGGCGCATCGCACTTCAATGTACTTTGCGCGGGGATCCGCTCCGACGAAGCGGAGGAATTCGCGCAGCGGAGTTCCGGCCCACTGCGGAATCATACTCCAGCCTTCAACGCAGCAGTGCCGGGTGTTCATCGTTCGCTTCGGCAAGTGTGCGATCTGTCCGAGCGTGTAGGTTCCCGGTTTGCTCACCAGACCTTCGATTGTCAAACTCCAGTTCACGACGTCGATGTCAGGCTCGCCTGCATCTTTACCATTCACACGAAAGCCTTCTTCGGGCGTGACGTCGGCGTCAGTGTATTCGGGCGCAAGCTTGTCGGGATCGAACACTTTGGATTGAACCCAATCGTTGAACTGCTGAACAGTCCGAAGCAAGGGTTCTGTCTTCTCTCCGGGAGTGATATCGCATCCGGACAGAAGAATGAGCGGCGAGAGTTTCAAGATCTCTCGCCGTGAAATCATTCCTGCTATCGATTGCTTGGGCTTCATATTGTGCCTGAGCAGATGGTTTTTGTTGGATTGGATTCTCGAACCGTGCAGAAATCTACTTCTTTCCCATATCGTCTTTCTTCATCGCGTCCTTTTTCATGGCATCTTCCTTCATCGCGTCTTTCTTCATTGCGTCCATCTTCTTCTCCATCATCTCGTCCTTCTTCTCTTTCATATTCTCTGTCTTCTTCATCATGTCTCCATGTTTTTCCATTCCCATTTCCTTCTTCTTGCCGTCAACCTTTTTCTTCATCCCGGCTTTCGCCTCCATCGTGCTTCCTTCCATCGCCTGATCATGTGGGGGGGTCATGTCGGATTTCTTCTGCATCTTGTCGGACTTGCCCATCATGTCCGACTTCTTTTGCATCTTGTCTGTCTTGCCCATCATGTCCGACTTCTTTTGCATCTCATCGGGCTTGCCCATTGCATCGGACTTCTTCTGCATGTCATCGGACTTGCCCATTGTGTCGGACTTCTTCTGCATCTCGTCGGACTTGTCCATTGCATCGGACTTCTTCTGCATGTCGTCGGGCTTGCCCATCGAGCCTGACTTATCCTGGCTGGATGCTGAGCAAAGAAGTGTGAGTGAGAAGAGTACTACTGCGAGTGCTTTCATGTGCTGCCTCCTTTTGTTTGTTGAGGAATTTGGTTTTTTACGACGGGCGATAAGTTAACAACTCCAGCGAAAGATGTATCACGAAAGTGTAACGATTGCATTGCTTCTGCGCGTTGGTGGCAGACGGGTAGAAGGATCATCCAACCGGCGCCGTGATAATCTTCACGAAGCGGCTTCTTCCGGCAGTCTATCGTACGAGCGCAATCACCGCCAGAGCAGAGAGAGGTTATCTGAATTCTCTTGATGTCTTGACAAAACCATTGTCGTTTCTCATATTTAGATCAGACGTCGTGCCTTCCTGACGTCATCATCACTCAGTCAATCTTTGCTATGGGTCCCCGACATCTTTTGGTCCTCATACTTGGCTTCTGCATTATCGGCATCGCTGCGTCCGCTGGGGTGATTGTTGTGCAGAATGAAAGCTACGGCGATTCTCGTCAGGCGATCAGGGCGGAGTTCATGCAGCTTGCCAAGGCAGCGCATGAATATCGCGCTCGCACCTATGAAGCCAATGGCGGCGATGGCACTTTCATGGGCTTGACGCCCACGCCGGAGGGGATCAGCAAGCTCACGCCCACTCCTTCGACGCCGCATGCCGAGTTCTCCATTCTCTCGAGCGGCGACAGCCACACCGTTTCCATCCTCGCTGTCGGCAAATCTCCCGGACAAGATGTTCGTCGACCGATTGAAATGGTGATGATGGTGTTTGAAGACACGTCGGCGGTTGTTGTGTTGAACTGAATCGTACGCTGCACGCTGCTCACCCGAATTTCTTACTATCGATTGTTATCGATCATTCCTATATTGGTGTAGCCACTGATTCCATCCAACTGCGAGGCTACTATGCGAACCCGCGTTTTGATTCTGTTCTTCACCGTTTCGTTGTCCGTTGCTTACCTGAATTGCTCGCGCAATGAAGTTGTTGAGCCTGCTGTTCCGAAGGGAACTGCTTTCGAGTTGACGGCGAGCGATTACGCGACGAACTATTTCTTTGTCGATACAAGCTATCTGCGATTGTATGAACCATTCTTCCAGAACACTGCACCAATCATAACTGACCCCGCGAAGCAGATTGTCGAGATTGAAGTGTGGCAATCCTTCTATGGCAATAATTGGGTTGACCTGCTGAATTCCATCCAGGGCATTGCTCACATCTCATTACCCGAGAGACACAATGGATACGACTCAATTCTTCGCCAGAGCATTCCTGTTGACGGCAGAATCGAGGGTGCGCGGTTTGCGCGGTTGGATTCAAGGCACTTCGAACTCATTGGTGATGGCCTTCTTGGTTTGGTGGCGTTCCGAACTCTGATCAATGACAATCAGATTCTGGCTGTAGCGTACCGAACTGCTGACGGCAAGCAGTTCGGCGAATTCTCTCGCAACTTCTCTCCAGCCGACACGAACGTCACGCGCATCCTCAAACTCATCAAGCCAAAGAATCTCATTGTTGTTGGTCCGATTTACAACTTCGCTTGGAAGCTGATGCTGAAGAGCGTCTATCAAATCGGAGTGATGGACGTTTCCAAGAATGATTTCTCATTCGATGTGTGGAGGAGAAGTTCGGGAATAGAGGATGCCACGGATCTCATGGGGCATCGCACACTTCGCGTTATGGGGTTAGATCGATACAACAGTGTTGGTGTTCCCGTGCCGGATGGCGACAATGTCTTCGACTTCCTTCCGGGCCACACAATCAATCCGCAGTATGGCGAAATCATCCTTCCTTCGTTACGACCGTTCGACACTGGTATTCGGAAGTACTTTCAGGAGCGAGGGGTTTCGCTTAGTGATAGCAGCGAGTTCCTCTGCTCAGCTGCCTACGATACAACGAAAACAGAAGCGCGCCGTCATTATACGAACAGGTACTTTCTGAGAGGCAGAGCGCGAACGCGTGAGTGAGCGTTGTTTCTCCATCGCCTTTTTTTTATTTTGTGCCGCTTTCAGATTTGCCATTCTGGCCAGGCGAACCTCCATCATCACACGTTAAGGACATCATGCACAGAGTAACACTGATTCCGGGCGACGGCATCGGACCGAGTATTGCTGAGGCGACAGTCACGATCATTGAAGCGGCGGGAGTGAAGATTCATTGGGATAGGGTGGAAGCGGGACTCGCGGCAATCGACAAATACAGAGATCCGCTGCCGCAGAATGTGATCGACTCCATCAGAGACAACAAGGTCGCGCTGAAAGGCCCGCTCACGACGCCGGTTGGTTCAGGCTTCAGAAGCGTGAACGTCGCGCTGCGAAAGGAATTCGATCTTTACTCTAACGTGCGTCCGGCGCATTCGTTCGAAGGCGTACCTGCGCGCTACGACAAGATCGATCTCGTGATTGTGCGGGAGAATACTGAGGAGTTCTACGCGGGCATCGAGCATTACATCGATCCGTCGCGCAGCGCAGC
>JACRFA010000209.1 GCA_016218065.1 Ignavibacteriota bacterium
AGCAGAACAACTGTCGTGTCCCGGCTTGCGCTTGAGATTTTGAAGTCGATCGGCATCGTGAAGAACGCCGGGTTGCTTGTGCCTGTCGTCTGACTCAGAGAAATCGTTGCGATGTACCCGCCATCGGTGTCGGGAATCGCCTGCCATGTGTACGAGTAGCGCGGATACTTCTCGCCATAAATCCATTGATCGAAAAACCAATCGAGCTGTCGCCCGCTCACGACTTCACACACATCCTTGAAATTCTCCGTCGTCGCGACGCCGAAGCGGTAACGCGGATCGGAGAGAAAACTTCTGAGCGAGCGGAAGAAGAGGGAGTCTCCCACAACATGTCGGAGCATGTGAAGAGTGGCGAGTCCTTTTCGGTACACGGTCGGTTGATCAAACAGCTGCCGGAGATTTGTCGTGTCGGATTTATACACCGGCCCAACGCCTGTCTTTGCGCTCTCCATGTCGGCCCGAGCGCGGCTGTGGTACGTTGCGACGCCGTATTTTCCTTCCGCGTAGATCACTTCGCCGTATGCGGCAAATCCTTCGTTGATCCAGAGGTCGCGCCAGCTTGCGCACGTGACGAGGTCGCCAAACCACTGATGCGCCAACTCATGGGCGAGAACGTACTCGCCGAACGCGTATCGCACGAGCGACGTCATGGTCTGATGTTCCATCGCGCCCCCGCGTCCGAATTCTGCGTGACCAAACTTTTCCGTGACAAACGGATACAGCCCCAATCGATCAGAGAAAATGCGCAGCATGTCGATCACACGCGAGAGACTATCCCGCGCATCGGCGAGATTTTCCGGCAGCACGTAGTTGATGACGGGCATCGAATCGGTCGGCGAGTAGCGAAACCAATCGGTGAACGTCGCGTAATTGGTGAGCGACATGAACACGAGATACGTTGTAATCGGGTAGCGCTCACTCCATTGGTATGTGTGCGTCGAGTCGGGGTTGCTGACAATGGCGACCAGCTTTCCGTTCGATGCGACTTTGAAATCATTCCGGCACGTCACCCACACATCGACCGAATCGGCCTTGTCCATCGGATGATCTTTGCAGGGCCACCAATCACGTGCGCCATAAGGCTCGCTCAGCGACCAGACCCACGGCGTGCCCAGGTGCTCGCCAAACTCGAATGTGCCGAACCCCGTGCTGACTGGCGTGCCGCGATAAAAAACATCCAGCACCACCATCTCGCCGTGACCGTAACTTCGGTTGAGTTGAATAGCGACGGCAGCAGGGTGCTGGATAAATTGTAGGCGCGATCCGCCCAGCTTCACGGAATCGACGGTCAGGGTGTTCGTCAGATCGAGCGACACCGACGCGAGCGCCGGCCTGATGCTCTTCGCGTGTACCGTGACTTTTCCCCGAAGGTAATTCGGAGATGTCGTGATGCGCAGATCGAGTTTATAGTAGGTCACGTCGACGTTCGTATCAGCGAGCGCGCTTGCAGAGTACGTTTGTCGATGCGAAGCCGATCGTGCCTCTGCTTCTTCGAGACTGAATTTTTCGTTCTGAGGGATTGCCTGCGCCTCTGCCCGTGGAGCGAAGCAGAGCAAACAGCAGCACGCGACAATCACCCGCATCATAACGTTGTTCAAGAGAAAAGCCTGATACAAAAACATCGCGGCCCCCCGGTGAAGAGGGGCCGCGTACTTCGATCTTAGGATCGTTTGCTCAGCGAAACAACTTCGCGTTGATCGTGGCCAAGATACACTTGCCGCGGACGGGCAATCTTCTGCTCCTGATCGAGCAGCATTTCCTGCCACTGCGCAAGCCAGCCGCTCATACGTCCGATCGCAAACAACACCGGGAACATATCCACCGGGAATTTCATTGCCTGGTAGATCAAGCCGGAATAGAAGTCGACGTTCGGATACAACTTTCGCTTGATGAAGTAATCGTCTTCGAGCGCAATGCGCTCCAGCTCAAGCGCGATGTCGAGCTTCGGATTTCGTCCCGTCACTTCGAAAACCTGATCGGCGAGACGCTTGATGATCTTCGCGCGCGGATCGTAATTCTTGTAGATGCGATGTCCGAATCCCATCAGCTTGCCTTTGCCATCCTTCACATCGCGAATGAACTCAGGAATCTTGTCCTTTGTTCCGATCAGATCGAGCATGTACAGAACTTCCGCGTTGGCGCCGCCGTGCAGCGGACCGTAGAGAGCCGCGGCTGCTGCTGCACTTGCGCTGTACGGATCGACATGTGAGCTGCCGACTCCGCGCATGGCGTTCGCGCTGCAGTTCTGCTCGTGATCTGCGTGCAGAATGAAGAGCACATCCAACGCCTTGGCAAGAATCGGATTCGGTTTGTACTTCGGCTCGGCGACCTTGAACATCATGCTCAGGAAATTCTCGGCGTAGCTCAGCTCGTTGTCCGGATGGACGTACGGCATGCCGATGCTGTGGCGATACGCGAACGCGGCAAGCGTCGGCACTTTGCCGATGAGCCGGTAAATCGTCAGCTGTCGTTCCTTCGGATCGTTGATGTGCTTTGCCGACGGATAGAATGTCGAGAGCGCCGCGAGCGTGCTTACAAGCATGCCCATCGGATTCGCGTCGTAGTGGAATCCGTCCATGAACTTCTTGATGTTCTCATGAACGAACGTGTGCGTGGTGATGTTGTTCGTCCACTCTTCCAACTGAGCTTTGTTCGGCAACTCGCCGTGGAGAAGGAGATACGCGACTTCAAGATACGTGCAGCGTTCGGCAAGATCATCGATGGAGTGTCCGCGATAGCGGAGAATTCCTTTGTCGCCATCAATGAACGTGATTCGGCTTTTGCACGATGCGGTGTTCATGAACGCCGGATCGTACGTCATCATTCCGAAGTCGTCGCTGTTGACTTTGATCTGACGCAAGTCGAGCGCTTTGATCGTGCCGTTGTCGATCGGGATTTCGTATTGCTTGCCCGTGCGGTTATCGGTGATGCTGATTGTTTCGATGTTGTTTATCTCTTTGGTTGCTGGTGCAGCCGATGCGGTTGGTTCCATGACGCGCTCCTTATTAAATGAATCGCAAGTCAGTTGATTATGTGTGGAGAGGAATCCCTTACCGATGAGTAGTGCGGAGGAATAGCAGAAGCGAGAATCTGGAGAGATCGCCTCTCTCGTGGGTTTTGAGAACGAACGATGCTTCTGGAACTAACGTATGAAGTTGATAGAACAAATACAAGAGTGATGAGATGTCTTACTCCAGCTTGCCGAAATCAGAAAACCTCCGATTTTGCTAAGGTTTCCTCATCCTTTTACGCTCCCTCGACGGCCTCCTGCGGCGATTCGCGAGGAATAACTTTTTTAGGCACCTGTTTGATGCGTGCATGGATGAGATGCCCTTGCAGGTCGAACGCTTGCTTGGAACGCGCGTCGGCGACGCGCGAATACTTGCCCGATGAGTCGAGCACGCGAGCGCCGATCGTATCGCGCCAGGCGGCGAACAGCGTCTCACGAATCACGAAGTCGATCCACACTTGATCTTCAATCGGGAACATCAGCTCGACGCGCCTGTCGAGATTGCGTCCCATCAGATCCGCGCTGCTGCAATACAGTTCGGGATGGCCGTTGTTCGAGAAGTAGAAGATGCGACTGTGTTCCAGAAAGCGTCCGACGATACTGATGACGCGAATATTTTCGCTCACGCCTTTCACTCCCGGACGCAGACAGCAGATGCCGCGCACGATCAGATCGATCTTCACGCCAGCTTTCGACGCTTCGTATAGTGTTTCGATTGTCTTGATGTCTGTGAGCGCATTCATTTTGAAATGCAGATGCGCGGGGCGGCCATTGCGTGCATGCTCGATCTCGCGTTCGATCATCTCCAGAACCCGCTTGCGCAAATTCACTGGCGCGACAATCAGCTTCCGGAACTGCTCCTTGTTGGAAAACCCCGTGAGCATGTTGAACACTTCCGAGGCGTCTTCGGTGATCTCCTCCTTGCACGTGAAGTAGCTCAGGTCCGTATAGACCTTTGCTGTGTCGGGATTGTAGTTGCCGGTGCCGAGATGAACGTAACGCCGGACTCCTTCGGCTTCTTTGCGAACCACAAGCGCGATCTTCGCGTGCGTCTTCAGCCCGACGAGACCGTACACAACATGAATGCCCGCACGTTCGAGTTTCTTTGCCCAGCCGATGTTGTTCTCTTCATCGAACCGCGCTTTCAGCTCGACGAGCACGGCGACTTGCTTGCCGCTCTCGGCCGCCTGAATCAGCAACGGCACGAGCGGCGACTCTTTGCCGATGCGATACAATGTTTGCTTGATTGCCAGAACATTCGGATCGGTTGCAGCGGCTTTGATAAACTGCACGACGGGCGCGAAGGAATCGTACGGATGATGCAGCATCACATCGCCGCGTTTGACGATCGTGAAGATGTCTTCGGCCTCGTCATCGCCGATGAGCAACGACGGATGGAACGGCGCGTCCTTGATGTCGGGTCGGGGGAGTTTCAGGAGCTGCATGAGATGACTCAGCCCAAGCGGCTCGCGCACGTGATAGACATCGTCTTGCGTGATCTCGAGATTCTCCGCGAGAATGTCGATGATGCGCTGCGGCATCGTGTCTTCCACTTTGATACGCACAACCGAACCGAAGCGCCGCATCTTGATCGATTCTTCGATCGAGTGAATCAGATCTTCCGCTTCGTCTTCCTGAATTTCGATGTCGGCATTGCGCGTCACCTGAAATGCGTAGGACTCTTTCACAGCCATACCGGGGAACAGCAACCCCAGATTTTCTTTGATCAGATCTTCGAGCCACACAAATCGGTGCGACGGGTGATCGCCGTTCGGCACTTCCACGAGTCGCGGAAACACATCGGGCACTTTCACGCGAGCGAAACGTTCCTCGCCTTTTGGACTGCACACAACAAGGGCGAGACTCAGGCTGAGATTGGAGATGTAGGGAAACGGATGGCCCGGATCGAAGGCGAGCGGAGTCAGGACGGGAAAGATCTCTTTGGCAAAGTACTCGGCGAGCCTGGATTTTTCTTCCGCATTCGCATCGCTCATTTTCAGGATATGAATGTTCGCTGCGGCAAGCTTCGGATGGAGATCATTCCAGAACAGATCGATCTTTTCTTTCATCATCGATGACACGCGTTTGTGAATCTCCTTCAGCTGCTGCGTCGGTACTTTGCCGTCGGGCGAGTACTCCGCGACGTCGGCGAGGATTTGCTCCTTGATGGCTGCGACGCGAATCATGAAGAACTCGTCGAGATTCGAGCTGGTGATCGCGAGGAACTTCACTCGCTCAAGCAGCGGGTGGCGCGTGTCTTGTGCTTCGTCGAGCACACGCTGGTTGAACTCGAGCCAGCTCAGTTCACGGTTGATGTAGAGCGATGGATCGAGAGTTGACTGCCCGAACAATCCTTTGTCCGCTTGCGATGCAAGCTTCTTGCGCCGCACCTTCGAGCGTTGGCGTCGCCTTCCTGTTGTCTGATCGCCGTCCGAGGGATTGTCGTTCAAGGCAATGGGAAGCTGGTCGTCGTGAGTTTCCGTATCGTCGCGCAGATCGATCATGTTGTCAAAGTGAAAGTCGTGAGTATGATACGGGATGCGGGGCGAGAAGGCAAGTACGACCTTTTCAGTCCTTGTTGCTCGTGGAGAAGTTGCGCATATTCTGCAGGGCAACGAAAGGAGTGTGTTTGTTGCCGCCTAAAGCACGAAACTGAAGGCACGAACAAGAATAGCAGAAATTCTTGGCTCATAAATTTTATCTCGCGTTTTTGTTCATTGTCATGATCGCTGCAGCGCTCTCGGTGAGCTTGTATGGTCTCGGGTACTACACGACTGCAGTTGCACAACGCCCCTTCCTTCCTGAGTATCACTTCATGAAACCTTCCGGCGCCTACAGTCACGGCCTCGGCATTATCGGCGCCTCGATGATCATCGTCGGCGTCTCGACATACTCCACGCGTAAACGCGTCAGAAAATTTTGGAGTCTCGGCAAGCTCTCGCACTGGCTGGAGTTCCACATCTTCCTTTGCCTGCTTGGCCCGACGCTGGTTGTGTACCACACGACATTCAAGGCGGGAGGAATTGCGGCGATCAGTTTGTGGTGCATGCTTTCGGTCGCGGCGAGCGGCGTCATCGGTCGGTTTTTGTATGTGCAGATTCCGAGAAACATCAAGGGGAATGAATTGACGGAACAGGAAATCAACGGCGAGCTGGATGATCTCAACCGACAACTCTCTGCATCTCCTCTTGGCGTTCAGGTGGTGAAGAGTATCGATGAGAGCTTCGCCGCCATTTCGAAATCCGACAAACTCGTCACGACGATTGGCTTGTTGTTCCGACTTCAATCGACCAAGCGACATGTGAGGCATTCTGTGCGGGAGATGATTGCACGCAGTCATCTGAGTCACGAGCAGGCGAAGACATTCTACAAACTGGCATCGGCTCGCGCTGTACTTCTTCAGAAGACTGTTGTGTTGACGCAAGTGGAGAAGCTGTTTTTCTACTGGCATGCAGTTCATTTGCCGTTCACCGTGATCATGTTTGTTGCGCTTGCTGCGCACGTGGCCGTCACGGTGTTTCTTGGGTATCGTTGGATTTTCTGATCTCTCGATATTCCGAGGCTCCTTCTCAGAGAGCATTCGCTCCGTCGCTACGCGACGGACTGGGTAACGCAACAAGTTCACCCGACCTTGTCCGAAGGACCCCTTCGGCGAAAGGTCGGGCTAAGATCGTCTTGCCACTACGTGGCAAGCTTGCATGCACGGCCGTCCCGTAGGACGGCATGATATTAGGCAGACCATTTATGGTCTGCGCAATAGCCCGGTCACCCAATCGTCACGTAGTGACGAGACGAAACGTGAAGCACAGATGTCACGGCGATGAACAACAAAGGCAACGCCTTTCAATTCCCTCAAGATGAGTAAACGAATTCGTCACTACATAACCGTGGGCGTCATTGCTCTTGCGAGTTTTCATTCTGGAGGTTTTGCGCAATTTTCTCCCGGCGAACTCTCGCGACCTCATGAAAGTCTGGAGGGAATGGGGAAGTGTCTTCAATGCCATGAGTCGGGGAATGAGATCAGCGGAAAGAAGTGCCTGACGTGTCATCAGGAAATCAAATCGGTGATCGACGCGAAGCACGGGCTTCACGCAGAGAACGCATCGAAGGCGTGCATCGCTTGCCACAAAGAGCATCTCGGTCGCGATGCGCAGACAATGCAATTCGACAGGCGAGCGTTCGATCATCCCATGACGGGATTTTCTCTCGCCGGCACGCATGGGACTGTGAAGTGCGAGGAGTGTCACGCGAAGAAGAACATCAAGAACGCGGCGGTACTGGGCGTGGCGGGCGCGACGAATCGCAAGACGTTTCTTGGCTTGAGTCAATCTTGCGCGGGATGCCACGCTGATCGGCACGACGGCACGATGAGCAATGACTGCCGGACATGCCATACTGCGAAAGGATGGAAACCGGCGACCGGCTTCGACCACGCAAAAACGAAGTTTGCGCTGCTCGGCAAACACGCGGCGGTCGGCTGCGCGAAGTGTCATCCAATATTCGACGTTCGCGACAAGGAGAAGCCTGTTCTCTTCTCCACAAAAGAATTTTCAGATTGTACTCCGTGCCACGCGTCGCCGCACTCGGAGAGGTTCGCGAAGCAACCCTGCTCATCGTGCCACTCATCTGAAGGATGGAGCGCAACGCGCCTGCGCACGAAGTTCAACCATGACCAGACTTCGTTCAGGCTTATTGGTCGTCACGCCACGGTTGCCTGCGAGAAATGCCACACGGCGCAAGCGCGCAGCGCAGGCAAGGGCCTGAAACTGGCACACAATCGGTGCACAGATTGCCACGAAGATTACCACAAAGGCGCGCTGGAGCGGCGGTACATTGGCGATTGCGTCGCGTGCCACACGCCGGCAGGATTTCGGCCTTCGACGTTTACGCTGGAGGCGCACGCCGTGACTCGATTTCCGTTGACGGGTTCGGATGTCGCCACGCCGTGCGAGAAGTGTCATACACATGATGCGCTCGGGTGTACTGTGCTGCATTTCGTGAGCACGCGCTGCGAATCGTGTCACAAGGATAAACATGGCGGACAGTTTGCGCGCGAGATGGCGGAGAAGAGCTGCGCACAGTGTCACTCGACCGACGACTGGAGACCGCGAGCATTCGACCACGCTCAAACCGGATTCATCCTCGCGGGAAAACATGCGCGCACGAAATGTGAACGCTGCCATAAGCCGGTGAACATCGCAGGCGCGATGACTGTGCAGTACAAAGGACTGAAACCGACGTGTGAATCATGCCACAGCGATGTTCATGACGGTCAGTTTGCGATCAGAGCTGAGACGCGGTGCGAGAAGTGTCATCAGCCGGAGGGATGGAAGATGCTGGCGTTCGATCATAACAAGCAAAGCGCGTTTGAACTGAGCGGCGCTCACGTGCGCGTTGCGTGCCGTCAGTGCCATAAGGAAGAACGAAGGGGCGATCGAGCATTCATCCGATTCAAACCGATATCCATGAAATGTGAGTCGTGCCATGCCTGATCTCGAGGCGGCTCATCATAAGGAGAATTGGAGATGAAGAAGACAGGAGGGCTACAGCTTCATCGCCGGAATGGTGTGAGATGTCGTCGCGCCGTTTCGTTGGTACTTGGGCTTTGTGCAATGGTTTTGTTTGGTGAACGGAATGTCGGCGTTGCACAGGAAACGCCGCACGGGAAGATCCGCTTTGAATGCAAGGCGTGTCACACCACCGCCACCTGGAAGATCAAAAAGGATTTGGATTTCAAACACGACGCAACAGGATTCGCGCTCACCGGGCAGCACGCGGCTTTGTCGTGCGCGTCGTGTCATGAGGGATTGAAGTTCGGCGGAAAATCTTCGACGTGCCTCTCGTGTCATACAGACGTGCACAAGAGCGAACTCGGAGCGAATTGCCTTCGCTGTCATTCGACGCAATCGTGGAAGATCTCCGACATGATTCAGCGACATCAATCGACGCGCTTTCCGCTGCTGGGAAGACATGCCGCGTTACATTGTCAGGCGTGTCATGCCAATGCTTCGCTCAAGCAGTACGCGGGAACGCCGGTTGATTGCTATGGCTGCCATCGCGACGCTTTCGTTCTCTCGAAGTCGCCCAACCATGTTGCCGCCGGATTTTCGACCAACTGCGTCCAATGCCATCAGGTGACGGCGTTTGTTTGGAGCACAGGATTCAATCACGCGCTGACAGCGTTTCCGCTGACGGGGGCGCACACGGGAACGCAGTGCCTCTCGTGTCACAAGAATCAGGTCTTCAAGCCAACACCAACGCAATGCGTCGCGTGTCATCAGCCCGATTACGCGGCGACGAGAAATCCGAATCATGCCGCCGCAAACTTTCCGACGGACTGTCAAACGTGTCACTCGATGGTTGCGTGGCAGGGCGCTCGCTTCGATCACAATGCGGGAAGGTTCCCATTGACTGGAGCGCATCAGGCGGTTTCGTGCGCTCAGTGCCATCAGAACAATCAATACACCAACACACCGACGAACTGCATCGATTGTCATCGCTCAAGTTTCAACGGTACAACAAATCCCAATCATGTGCAGGGCAACTTCCCGACGAACTGCGTGCAATGCCACACGACGGCAGCCTGGCGTCCTGCAACGTTCGATCATGCGGCAACGCGTTTTGCACTCACAGGCAGGCATGCGAGCACGCAATGTCAGGCATGCCATACGAACAACAACTATCAGCTTGTGTACAACGATTGCTACCAGTGCCATCAGCAGCAGTTTGCGCAGCCAATCAATCCGAATCATGTCGCGGGAAATTTCGGCCACAACTGCACGCCGTGCCACACAACGACTGCGTGGAGGCCGTCGACCTTCAATCATAGCACAACACGATTTCCGTTGACGGGACGGCACGTTGGTCGTAGCTGCAATGAGTGTCACGTCAATAATGTGTACGCGAATCTCCCGAGCACATGCTGGGATTGTCATGCGGATGACTTCACGTCGACTCGCGATCCAAACCACGTGCAACGCAACTTTAGTCACGACTGCACGCAATGTCACTCGACGAACGGCTGGGACAATGCATCGTTCGATCACAACACGACAAACTTCCCGCTCACTGGAAGGCATCTGACGATTCAATGCGAGCAGTGTCATGTGAATGGAAACTATCAGTTGGTGTACACGAATTGCTATCCGTGTCATCAGACTCAGTACGCGCAGCCGCAGAATCCGAATCATGTGTTGGGCAACTTCAATCAGAACTGCGCGCCATGCCACACGACCACGGCATGGCGGCCATCGACATTCAGTCACAGCACAACGCGGTTCCCGCTGGCGGGTGCGCATCAGACTGTCACGTGCAGCCAGTGTCATGCAAGTAATCAGTATGCCGGGCTGCCGAGCGCATGCATCGATTGCCACCGGACGGACTTCAACGGGACGACGAACCCGAATCACGTCGCGGGTAACTTCAACACCAACTGCACTCAATGTCATACGCAGACTGCATGGAGTCCGGCGACATTCGATCACGCAGCGACGCGGTTCCCGCTCACAGGAAGACACACGACCGCACAATGCGTGCAGTGCCACACGAACGGTAACTACCAGCTTGTGTACACGAATTGCTATCCGTGTCATCAAACGCAGTTCGCGCAGCCGCAGAATCCGAATCATGTACTCGGCAACTTCAATCATGATTGCGCGCCTTGCCACACGGCGATCGCATGGCGTCCGTCAACGTTCAATCACGCAAACACGACATACCCGTTGGTAGGCGCGCATCAGGCGTTGAACTGCAGCCAATGTCACGTTAACAATCAGTATCAGAACTTGCCGCATACATGTTGGGATTGTCATGCCGCGACGTTCAACGGCACAACGAATCCGAACCACCAGCAGGGGCAATTCAGTCACGATTGCTTGACGTGTCACACACAGGGGGCGTGGCGACCGGCAACGTTCAATCACGCGACGACGAACTTTCCGCTGACCGGCAGACATGCAACCGTGCAGTGCCAGGATTGTCACGTGAATGGCAACTATCAGCTTCAGTACACCGATTGCTATCCGTGTCATCAAACGCAGTTCGCGCAGCCGCAGAATCCGAATCACGTGCTCGGCAACTTCCGTCACGACTGCGCGCCGTGCCACACCACAACGGCATGGCGGCCTTCGACCTTCAGTCATACGAACACGAATTTCCCGCTCGCGGGCGCGCATCAGGCGGTGTCGTGCAATCAGTGCCACATCAACAATCAGTATCAAAATCTGCCGCACACATGCTGGGATTGTCATGCGACAGACTTCAACGGGACGACGAATCCGAATCATCAGCAGGGACAGTTCAGTCATGATTGCCTGACGTGCCATACGCAGGCAGCCTGGTCGCCGGCGACGTTCAATCACTCATCAACAAATTTCCCGCTGACAGGAGCGCACACAACCACGTCGTGTATTTCGTGCCACGTGAACGGCAACTACAACATCACGTACCAGGATTGCTACCAATGTCATCAGGACGACTATGCGCGTCCCTCGAATCCGAATCACGTGACGTTGTTGTTCAACCACGACTGCACGCGCTGCCACACGACCGCCGCCTGGACTCCCTCGACATACAATCATGACACGCAGTATTTCCGGATTTACTCCGGGGCGCATCGCAATCGATGGAACAACAACTGCGCATCGTGCCATCCGACTCCGGGACAGTACCAGAACTTCACGTGCACAACAAGCTGCCATCCCCAGACATCGACAGACAACGATCATCGCAACGTCTCCGGCTACGTCTATCTTAGCTCTGAATGTTATCGATGCCACAGGAACGACTGATGAGAGTGATTGTGGGGATAGCCTGTGTGTTTCTTGCGCTGTATGTCTGTCTGCCGATAGGCAGGGCGCAAGCTGCGGAGAAAGTTATTCGCGGCAAAGTCACGTACCTGTCTTCCGGCACAGTCTACGCGTCGCTCGGTCGAGACGCGGGCGTGAAGGATTCGTCGCTGCTATCGATTCTTTCCGGCAAGGACACGATCGCCGTGCTGAAGGTGTTTGCGGTAAGCTCAAAGTCTTCGGCGAGTGTTGTCGTGACCTCGACGCGTCCGATAAAGGTTGGTGATGAGATTGTTGCGAGCGTGTCTGACGATGAGCCAACACATGCTGAGTCGGACTCAAGTGCGTCCATTGCATCTGTACCCGCGCCGGCTTTGCAAAGACTTCGTGAGCGGCAGATCATGGCAGAACCTCCGATGCTGGATCTTCATGGAAGAATAAGCGCACAGTACTTCACGTCGTTATACGGTAACTCACAGTACAATCTCTCTCAGCCGGGCGTTGTTCTGAATCTGCGCGGGGCATTCCGGGATGTACCGGTGCGAATGGATATGTACATGAATCTGAGGATGCTATCGATTGGAGCGGGTGGGCCATTCTCGCGCAGAGCGATCAATCAGTCGCGCATCTACGGAATGTCGGTCAGCTTTGATGATGGCGAGAATCTCGCGTCACTGGGACGAATCATCCCGACGTTTGCGCCATCCATCGGGTACATCGACGGCGCGTTGTTCTCGCGGAAGTTCGGCGGCATCGTCGTGGGCACGACGTTCGGATTTCAGCCGGCGTACTCGCTTCGAAGTCTTTCAGCAGACTACAAGAAGCTTGCGCTGTTTGCACAGTACCATTCTCCCGATCGACTTTCGTTCTCGGTATCGACGGCGTATGCGCGAACGTACTTTCACTCGCGGCTTGATCGGGAAGCGGCGAGTGTTCTGCTCAACGCTTCGGTGACGAACAGCGTGTACATTTACGCGAATTCGGAAGTTGATCTGCGCCGGAAATCGGGGAGCGACTTCGTGCTTTCGCCGCGACTCACCAGCGCCTACGTCAATGTCAGCTACCGCATCTCGAACGCGTTCACTGTCGGACTCGGCGGCGACGCCTCGCGCCCGTACTACAGCTTCGAATCGATCCGGCTTGTCCCCGACTCGTTGCTGCCCGACGAGCTGCGATCCGGTGTGAGCGTGAGTGTGAGTTGTTATCTGCCGGGCGGGATCTCGTTCTTCAATACGTACACGCCGCGCAACGCGAGCAATCAGCCGTTCGGGAAAGAGTTTACGAACTACTCTTCGATGAGTCTTACGAACGTCTTCTCGACCGGCGTGAACATCCGCTCGAATTTGAGTTTCAGCTCGAACCCGTACACCAAGTCGACCGGGTACGGCGTTGCGGTGCAGCGAAACTTCGAGCAACTTGTGGACGTGACGCTGCGCTTTCAACAGAGCGGATACACAGTGAAGCAAACTGACCTGCGCAATCGCAGCACGACGCTCGGCGCGGACGCGATGATATTTCTTTCCAACTCGCTTACGTTTATTGCCACGTACGATCGGCTGGAAGGTTTTGGTATTACGTCGAACTCTGTGTTTGCGGAGTTGAGTGTGAGATTCTAACCTACTCGGGAGAGATGTTGTTCGATGGAAACGTTGTACACGCTGCTGACTTTTGTTGTGTTGTTTGGACTGATCGCCATTCCGTACTGGCGTCGCGTCGCAAGGCACAAGCGCGAAGCAGCCGAGAAGTTCGACAAGAGTCAGCGCATGGGCATTCAGGCGCCGATTACGCTGCACCCGCATTTCGATCTGACGAGCTGCATCGGATGCGCGAGCTGCGTGAGAGTATGTCCTGAGCATGTGCTCGGGATTGTGCGCGGGCGTCCCGCGATTATCAACGGCAGCAAATGTGTTGGCCACGGGCTTTGCGCGGATGTGTGTCCGGTCGGAGCGATCACGCTCGGCTTCGGCACACCGCGGCAGGGGATGGAGATTCCGTATTACGACGACCACTACGAGACGAATGTCAGGGGAGTGTACATCATAGGCGAGCTGGGCGGGATGGGGTTGATCAGGAATGCGGTGACACAAGGCGTGAAAGCGATTGAACACGTCGCGTCAGCGCGGCGAGCGAAGCAGCTTGATGATCTCGATGTCGTGATCGTCGGCGCCGGACCCGCTGGCCTTGCGGCCGCGCTTGCCGCACAGGAGAAGAGTCTTCGCTATGTTGTGCTTGAGCAGGAGGAAATCGGCGGCACGATTCTCCACTATCCTCGCCAGAAGCTTGTGCTGACTCAGCCGGTGGAGTTGCCGCTCTTCGGAAAGCTGAAGTTCACGGAAGTGACGAAAGAAGATTTGCTGCGTGTCTGGCAGGAGATTGTGGGTCGCTTCCATCTCAACATTGTCACCGGACAAAAAGTCGAGTCTATTCACGAGGCGGGTGGCCGGATGCTCGTCAGGACGTTGACGGCGGAATTCCGAACCGCAAACGTGCTGCTCGCGCTCGGACGACGCGGAAGTCCGCGGAAGCTCGGCGTGACGGGGGAGAATCTTTCCAAGGTGATGTACCGACTGATTGAGGCTGAGTCGTACAAACAGAAACATATTCTTGTTGTTGGTGGAGGAGACAGTGCTGTCGAAGCTGCGATCGGACTAGCGAGTCAAGTCGGCAACATGGTGACGGTCAGCTATCGGAAAGAAGAGTTCGTGAGGCTGAAAGAGAAGAACGAGAGGAAAGTGAAAGAGTTTACAGACTCGGGAAAACTGAGCGTGCTGTTCAATTCACAAGTGCTGGAGATCAAGCCCGATGCTGTTGTCGTTCAATCGTCGGGGAATATCGTTCACAATCTCGCGAACGATTTCGTGTTCATCTTTGCCGGAGGGGAACTGCCGACCGAGTTGTTGAAGAAGTGCGGCATCAAGATGCGAACGACAGAGATCGAAGCACAGGCAGTTGCTGCGTAGCCTGGATGAGTTGAGTGTTGATGGTGTGGAGATGAGAACTCCACGGCCGAGTCACGGGCGACACGCTGTGAACCGACGTACACTGTTCCGCGTCGCGGCATTATGCGCAGTGTTGACGAGGAACACCCGCCCGAAGCCCCATAACAATCAGTCAGGGCGCAACGGTCTTTCCCTTCTGCCAATACTCGAGCCAATCCCACAGGCGCATCATCATCGGGCGCGCAAGCATTGCGCCGCCGAATCCGAGGAACCGTCGCGTCACCATGTTCGATGGGAAGACGGTGAGCTTCTTCACTTTGGCAAAGTCGATCGACACGTTGTTGGTTTCCGCGAGACGAGAGATGTATTTGCTGATGCGATCGCCGGCTTCGGCTGACTTCTGTTGCGGCGTCATCAGCGTATCGTCGGCGAGATCTGCTGCAAGCGAATCGACGAGTCGCCGCAACATGCCCTCAGCCTCAATCGCTTCGACCCACACGCGCATATCTTCCTGTACAGCTCCCCGTTGATGCATACGTCGCCGCATTGCTTCTTGCGAGAGCAACGCGATGCCGGCAACATCCATGATGGCGCGATTGAGTGTTTGCTGAAAGGCGGCCCGCCGGAATGAACTGAATCGGACGATGTGAAACCGCAACTCATCAAGAAACGCTCCGAGAGAAATCTCGCTCTCGCCCATCGCGATGAATGTGCGATCGAGCGTGGAAGACAATGATCGTTTCACCAGATCGATGTCTTCCGGTCGCAAGGCGAACTGACCTTCGACCCTATGAGCAGCAGTATCGCGTCGTACGATCGCCAACAAGCTGTCGGCAAATAGATTGAAGCCAAGTGAATCCATTCGAAGCTTTTCGGTGAAGAACGATTGCTTGAACCGGCTCGTGAATTCGACTTCTTGTCGTTGCTTCTCCTTGCGCACGACAGACTGTCGGCGCTGTGCGATGTTCTCTTTCGCGCTCGCTACGTTGACGGCAATGTCTCTGAGTTGCAGCACGATCCATCCAAGCTGTGAGTTGTGCACGGCACGTGCGTCGCCAATCTTCTTCAACGCGAAGACTTGATTCTCAAATTCACGCGACACATCGCCGTAGGAGATGGCAAGCGTATCACGCGAGACGATGCCGGCTGTCGGAATCGGCGGCTTGATGCTGTCGCGCTGCGCGTTCAAAGCGCGGGCGAGTTGCTGCGCGTGTTCTTCGGAGTTGAGCAGATACGAATCAACGTTGCGGATGTCGCTGATGCGCTCAAGCCCGCGTCGGATCTCGGCGTCCGTGACGGCGGTTTTCCTTTGTATTTCGCTTCGGTACAATTCATCACGCGCCAGCACGCGCTCAAGTCCACGCAGCACCGATGAGTTCTCCGGGTTGACGACGAAGCCTTTGTCGGCGGCGTCTCGTGCGAGGAGTTTCTCCGCCACGAGTGAGAGCATCGCGTTGATTCGAGCGGAGTCCTGCGTTGCGGGATTTTCTTTTCCCGGCCAGGGCATCAGTTCAAGCCGTTCGATCAGTTCGCGCGCGGTGATCGTCTGCGACCCGATACGCGCCAGCACGTCTTCGTCTGTTACGCGAGTTGGCTGGGCAAAGAGAATTGATGTGAAGGCAAGGAGTGCAGTAAAAAAGGCGGACTTCATACTCTTAATAAATTTCTGACGAGAATGCATATAAACGTGGACTCAATATAATGAACGCTCGATTCAGTTTCTTTCATCTGTCAGCTTCGTTATATTGCCACTGGTTACAGTGCTTCGGAAACACGACACACCCCGGAGAGCGTTACAGCAAGAGGAGAACAGCTTTTCATGAGTTCACAAGAAGAAGTCGGACAAATAACGTGGATGGATCTCACTGTCCCGGACGCCCAGGTAATCCGCGATTTCTATCGTGATGTTGTGGGATGGAATTGCCAGCCGGTAGATATGGGCGACTACGAGGACTTCAACATGGTGTCGCCGCAAACCGGAAAGCCGGCAGCAGGCATCTGTCATGCGCGTGGCGTGAACGCGGAGTTGCCGGCGCAATGGCTCATCTACATCACCGTTGATAGCGTGGAGAAAAGCGTCGAGCGCACCGTTGCACTCGGCGGCAAAGTGCTCGTGCCTCCGAAGAGCATGGGCAATTACGGAATGTACTGCGTCGTTCAAGATCCTGCCGGAGCAGTCGCAGCGCTCATCGAGCAACCGTAGCATTGCCTTCTTAACCTTAACCACGAAGGCACAAAGGACTCTCCCCAGAACCACATTGAGGTTGACGTGAAAACACTCTTGACTGGTTTCACCTCGTTTCTCATCCTCGTCCTGAGCTTCATCTTTTCGTCTCACCGCGAGGATATCGGACACGAACGATCCGACGCCATGACCGCGCTCGACTACTGGGCGGCTCAACGCGCATATCCTGATCGAACAATCCCGGATGATAAATACTATGCTGCGTATGAATATGCCAAAACTCATCTGCAGAGTCCGGTCGATGAGTCGGCAACCGATACCTGGCAGCAGATTGGTCCGCACAACATTGGCGGTCGCACGCTCGCTGTTGCGTTCAATCCGCTGAATCCAAATACCGTGTATGCCTGTGCAGCAAGCGGCGGTTTGTGGAGGAGCTACACGGGAGGCGTTGGGAGAATGGCCTGGCAGCAAGTGCCGACGGGATTTCCGGTGCTCGGCGTTTCTTCGATCGCAATTGCTCCGAACGATTCCAACACCATCTTCATCGGAACAGGGGAAGTGTACGCGTATCAGAATTCGATCGGTGGATTGAGTGTGCGAACAACGCGCGGCAGTTACGGTATCGGCATTCTGAAGACGACGAATGGCGGACTCACGTGGCAGAAGGTGTTGGATTGGTCGTACAATCAGAAGCGCGGAGTTCAGGCGATCAGGCTGAATCCGCTCAATCACAATACACTCTGGGCTGCGACATCGGAGGGAACGTACAAGTCGATCAACAGCGGCGCGTCCTGGACGCTCGTTCACAGCGTCATCATGGCGACAGACATCGCGATTTGTGCGGATGATACGAACGTCGTCTTTGTCGCTTGCGGAAATCTCGGAAGCGCCGGCAACGGAATTTACCGTACAACGGATGGCGGCGGAACATTCACGAAGCTGACGGCCGGTTTGCCTGCGTCGTTCGGCGGCAAAACACTTCTCGCGATCTCACAATCGTTTCAGAACCTCATCTACGCGAGCATCGGCAACGGCAGCGGTACGGGAAGCGGAACGTGGCTTGTGCGTTCCACCAACAGAGGCGATGCATGGACGACGCTCTCGACATCCGACTATTCGACATATCAAGGTTGGTACTCGCATTTCGTTGTCGTCCATCCTACGGATACAAGCAAGGTAGTTACCGGCGGGATCGACATGTGGAAGTCGACGAATGGCGGAAGAACTCTGCTCATCAAATCTGATTGGTCGGCATGGTACTTCGGTACGCCGCCGCCCGGCGGACCCGAGGGTCCATCGAACTATTCTCATGCAGATCATCACGCCTACGCGATTCACCCGACAAATCCCAACACTGTGTACCTCGCGACTGACGGTGGGATTTTCCGGACGACGGATTTTGGCGAGACGTTTGCCGGATGCAACGGCGGTTATCAGTCAACGCAATTCTACAACGGCTTCTCGTGTTCGCCGATTGATACTGTGATGGCGATGGGCGGACTTCAGGACAACGCAACCGCGATTCGCGACAGCGGTGTTGCCTGGCGGCGCGTGATTGGAGGCGACGGCTGCTGGACTGCAATCCATCCTGCAAATCCTGACACGCTCTATGGAACATCGCAGAATCTGAATTTGCTGAAGTCGAACAATCGCGGGAATTCCTTCTTCGGCATCGGCGTACCGGGCGGCTCGTCAGGGACAAGCTTTGCTGCGCCGTTCGTGCTGTCACGATCCAATCCCAGAACCATGTACGCGGGGCGCGACAGAGTGTACCGCTCGACTGTTGGAGGCGGAAGCTGGACGGCGACAACCGGCTCCGCGCTC
>JACRFA010000210.1 GCA_016218065.1 Ignavibacteriota bacterium
GCCTGAGACTGTTGCTGTCAGCGTCCCCTGAAGAAATCCTGTACCTAGATTGCGTGTCGCGGTAACGACAGTAGAATTGTCCGATGTAACAATGTTACCGTACGCGTCTTCAACTCGAACAACCGGCTGCTGCAGGAATACCGTGCCAGCTGTGGCAGTCGGTGAAGGTTCGGTGGAAACGTGGAGCTTGTTGGCCGGGCCGAACACTGCCGTGATTGTGCCTGAGCTGGTTGAGGGAAGCCCGCCGGACTCGGCACGGATTTGCGCAGACCCGATAACGTGCGCGGTAAACACGGCGCTCTTCCGGTTCGGAGCAACGTCCAGATCTCCAGCCACGACGCCGCCGGTGACGGCTTGAAGAACGATTGAGTCGGCGGTAACATTCGCAACGAAGAGATCGCTGGCATCGCGCGTAATCGCATAGACCGTAATAGAGCTGCCTGCTGTAAGACTTTGCGTAGGAACAACTCCGCCACTTCCATCTGGCGCTGTTTCGATCCTGATTTTCGTGGCTTGAGCAAATACTCCTGAGGCATGAAAAACGGTGAGTGCTGTTGCGATTGCAGAAAGAAGTATCAAGCGTTTCATATTCACACCCCTACGAAGACAAATGTGGACTCAAATGAAAATCACTCTTTACAGAGGTCCTCAATGGAGAGAACGACGACGCAAGAACAGTTGCGACGATTTCAAAAATTGATTGCTACGCCGATGCTCCGAGCTGACGAACCGCGCCGGAAGTATGAATGGAGAGCACGTTCCCCCTGCTGACGAAGCTTTAACGTGAAGGATAGATTATTCTGAGTTGCTGGTTGAATCTACAAAGAAATTCAAAGCCAGTCAATCTTTGAGATAGGTTCTTTCTCTCGGAACGTGGACGAGAAGTAGGTTGTGCAAGATTTCGATACCGTATTTGGCGACAAAATCGACAGGCGAATTTTTGGGATGCTACTTTTCGCCTACGTTCCTCGGAACGTGGACGAGAAGTAGGTTGTGCAAGATTTCGATATCGTATTTGCTACAAAATCGGCAGGTGAATTTCAGGGATGCTGCTTTTCGTCCGCGTCCCTAGCAGAAGTCCTCGATTGCTCGCAGAATCTCTCGGAGCGCTTATGAACGATGTGCCTGCCCACGAAGCTGTGCTTGAGCCGCTCAAGTGGTTCGACGCTCTACACAACGCTCATTTCAGCACGAGCATCCGGTTCGTCTGAACATTCCCGTTTGCCGACATGCGATAGAAGTACACGCCTGACGAGGCTTGCTTTGAATCCCACTCAACCGAGAACAAGCCCGCATCCGATTCGTGTTCAACGAGAGTCTCCACTTCACGACCTAACACGTCGTACACTTTCAGCGAGACGAAAGACTTTGTGGGAAGCTGATACGTGATCGTTGTTGAGGGATTGAATGGGTTGGGATAGTTCTGATACAAGTGCACCTTGAGTGGTGATGTCGCTTCTGGATTGGCGGCGCCTGTTATGGTCTGTCCGACCAAACGATGGTTCGAGAACTCGGCTCCTTCAAACGTCATTGCATTCCATGCACGCATAGCCACTAGACCTGAGTCCTTCCTGATGATGAACTCGTAGGCGATTACCGGGTTAGGAGAAGGATAACGTACCTTGAATGTGTGGGTCTGCGAAGCACTGACTCTCCAATATCTGTACATCAGAGTCGTGTCGGACATGTCGCGTAGAAATGGAAACACAGTTTTCCACAGAAGTCCTTGCTCTCCGTTGCTCCTGTAGAGTGCGTGTCTCCCGGTGAGCTGTTCAACAAAACCAAACACCGTCGAATCCACGATCGTGGTATCTTCCCGGACGTAGCCCCATGTCACGAGATGGCGAAGCCTTCTCTGCTCTTTCACTGTCCAAACCGTCGAATCAGCGAGACTAGTTTTGTTCGTTACAGTGTAGGATACTTTCCCTGTGTCCGAGGTGTACATATTCCCCGCTCCGGTGTCCATGGTCCGCAAATGATCATACGCATACGTCCACTGGTTTCCGACCGCGAGGGGAAAGCAGTCAACGAGAGTGTCCGACTGGCCGAAAGTCAGAACTGGAAAACAAAATACTAGTAGCGTGAAAACGAGTAGATGTTTCATGGGAGGCTCCAAGATGAGAATGTTTGCATTGTTCCCTTCGACGCATCAACTGCTGATTTGAACTTCAGAACCACAACAAGAACGGAAAAGCAAAGCTGAGTTGATCACACAAAACACGACAGGACGGCCGCCACGAATCTGTGGCGCGCGCCGTCCTGTTTGAACACATCTTACAAAGAACTGACGAGACAATCAAATACTATGTCGTGCCCTCGGGCAGAGTCGAACTGCCGACCAACGGTTTAGGAAACCGCTGCTCTATCCACTGAGCTACGAGGGCTTGAGAAGCCGAACTGCAAAATCAAGATACGAAACAAGAATTCTCATCGCAAGAAAACTTGCCCGGTCGTTACGGATGGAAAGTTGGCGCAGCCGGCTAGTGAACGAGAATCTTGACCGCCATGCCGAGCGATCCTGTCGAGGAGCTTCTTCCTCGCAGAAATAACGAGATGTCTTCGGTTGCAATATCGAGCCTCATGCTTCGAAAGATGAGTCCAAGACCGAGAGCCACATGCGCGCTGCTGCTTCCTGTGACCGCCAGCCCGCCTCGAATTGGAAGCCATGACGTTGGCTTGTATTCGACGCCGAAAGAAATCCGCGGTTGTCCCTTCAACGGAGCTGAAGCTCCAATGCCTTGCGAGTACTCGATAGCAGCCAGTAACTCATCATGATTGCCGGCGCCGAGGAGGCGATCGATGCGTGCCGCCAAACCAAATCGGACGAGTCCCGGAAGACGCGTGCTGAATTCACCGATGCTTCGCCTCCCGTTCCGGGTTGAGTTCGCGAGCGATCTCACGTTGGTAAGCACGCTCGGATCCGCTGTGGTGACAGTTGAGTCGAGTGACATCTCTTCTATTTCCCGCGTCCAACGAATCGATCCAATGTCGGTGACGCTGAGGCCGAACGTCAGATTCTCGCTCAGACTCGCGGTGAACCCGACATCCAATCCCACCCCATATCCGGCAGAGGTCTGGAAGAAATCCTTCAGCGGATCAGAAAGCCCGTCGGTGTTCACTCGTCGCGCAAGCATCGAGACATCTCCGGAAATCATCCCCGACGAGTTGGTCACGAGTGTTGTCGTCAGTTTGTTGAGTGAGAAGTATCCGTACCCTTCCACGAACTTCACACCAACGCCGAACGACAGTGACTGCAGAAAGGCCGGCGTCGGCAGCGGCATTCCGTACGAGAGTTCGTATGTGCGATGCCAATAAACTTCAGCGGCAACGCCGTCGATCCGAAAAGTCGAGCCGGGGAGATTTCCATCGAGAAGGAATCGCGCATACTCGCGCGGAAACGTTCCCGCACCCACAAAACCGTAGTCGACGGTGAAAGCAATCGACTTCGTGCTGTCGATACGTAACGTCATGCCGAACAGGCGCGCCGTCGCTTCAACTCTGCCGTTGCCAACAGGACCGTCGAATGCGCTCAGAACTTCCTCCTTTGAGGACTGAGACAGAGCAGAAAGCTCAGAACCATTCTGCAAATACTTTGAATAGATATCATAGGTGAGAAAATCAGCCGAGAGAAAACCGGTGATCGGTAGAACTGAGAAGGTCATGATCTCTCGGCCGAGAAGTGAAAGATTGGCAGGATTGATGCCGACCGCATCGAGGCCACGCGCGTCAGCAACAGATGTTCTTGCCATTCCCATGCCGCGCACGTTCACATTTTCTCCGGCATGAAGGGAGCTTGCGTTTCCGTACAGAGTCTGCAATGCAAACCACGCGAGGACGCTCTTAAGCACCTGCCTCTCAAATGGACTCATCCGCCTCCCAAACAAATGCCCCCCCTCTGAGCCAGTCAACCACCAGCGCAGGAAAACAGTTGCAATTCCCCGCTGGTGCCGACGCTTCTTTCTACACGCAGAGTGATCCCGACGGTTGATCTCATCTGCCGTGATCGCGAAAGCGAATGAGCCTACTTCGCACCAATCAAGTTCGGCACTTCAGCGTATGCGGCCTGCAGCACTTCCTTCGAATCCAAATCTTGTACCCAAGCAACGACGGCGAGATTTGCGCGACCGATCTTTTCCGGTCGCGACCGCCAGCCTGTGAACGGTCGGCGATTCGACCACGATGGCTGTTTCGTCGGGTCATCGAGATAGTCTTTGATCGCTCGCTCAACAGCTGCAACGTTCACCGTCTTGCTCACGATCTGCTTACGAGCGAGCGTGAGTGGAGTTCCTGTCGCTCCATCAATCATCTTCCTCACGACGAAAGCATGCTTTGCAATACCGTTCGACCCCGTGTAGTCAACAGATTTCTCAACGAGAGCAATCATCAGCGCGGGCTTACCGACTTTGCCCGTGAACGTATTTCGCGCAACCGAAACATTCAGATCGATATCGTCTCCTTCGCTGCCGACTTTGAGGTCAAGCTCCACCCTCGGATTCTCGGAGTCGAACTTCTGAATCGCGTATCGGTAAACGCCGAACCGATTTCTCGCAACAGTCTTTGGCCCGCCGCCGATGAGCAATTCCCTTCCGTCGAATACGGCTGTCGGCGTTCCTTGTCCTTCACACCACAAGTATCTGTCCCAGCTTTCGTTCGTGGTCATCGGATCCGGGCCGGGAATGTGAACATGATACTCGACGATCGCCACCGCCGTCCGCGGGTAGTATTCACTCAATGCATCGAAGGCCATATCAGAGCTTGCGCATGGTCCACACTCTGCGCCCGTGAACAATTCGGCCAGCACTACTTTGCCGTGGGACGTCGTTGGTTTTCCATATTCGCCCGGACTGAAATTCGCGCTGACGTTGCGCAACGAGTCGAGTCGCGTATCAATGCCTTCTCGCGATCTGTATTCCTGCTCGTAAAGCTCTTCGAGCGATGCGCGGATGACCTTGTCGTTCCGCGGCACAAGCGCCTCCATGTATGCTGCAATGGCATCGCGCCGGTTTCCCAGTGCAATCTGAGTTGTCGCGAGCGTCTCCCAATATCTTGCGTCGTACGGATCTGCAAGATCATGAATTCGTTCGAGATGTTTCAACGCCTCTCGATGGTTTTTTTCTGCTGAGAACACGAGGGCTAGTGCTGAATTGAATCGGATGACATTCTCGATCGAAGATTGTTGTGTGAGAGATTTCACCGATGCTTCCGCCCACTTCTTTGCAGTCGGGATTTCAACACCGAGATCGGCCATGACAATCGCGGCGTCGCTTCTTGCCGCAATCAGCGCAGATCCCTTGATCGTGTCAAGTTGCGAGCGCACAGTCGCCATCACGACGCTACTCTTAAGCGCCTCTCGCTTCGACTTCTCTTTTTCCGCCTCATCGATCCACGCAAGAAAGCTCTTTCTCGAATCCTGATCGCCGCCAAAGTACAACGACTTCGACATCGTCTTCAGAGCATCATGAAGCTTTCCATTTTCTTTCTCATACAATGCGAGATGAGTGAGGTACTCCGGATCCTGCTCGTGACCGACTATCGCAATCCGCTGCAGCGCCTCTGCCTCCTTGAAGCTCTTGAGTCGATACAGGACGTACGCTTTTGTGTCTTGAAAACCTGAGAGACTGCGCGACTTACCCGCCATGACAATCGCCCGGACGATATACACCAGCGCTGAATCCAATCCCATATTACTCAACGCAAGTGCATACGAAAACCGATTGTACGGACTCATTCTCCCTTCGGGAGGAAGCGATTGCAGCGAGTTGTGTGCTGCTTGCAACGCTGCGCTCTCGTTTCCCTGCTCGGCATAAATATCGAACAACGCATCGTACGCGCGAGATCTGAACTTACTCGACGGATATTCGTTGACGAATTGGTCGAGGGCCTTCGCTCGCTCCGATGAGCCAGGAATTGCAGTGGCCGCGCGATAGGCGAGCGTATCCTGAGCTAGCCCGGCCTGAGCAATCGCAGCCAACAGCAGCATTGCGCACAAAAAACGTTTCTGCATTGCTTCTCTCCTCTTGTAAAGAATGACTTCAGCCGATTGCTCTACTCGACATCTCGAAAGATATCTTTGTGAATCGGATTTACCTTCTTCTCCCTCGACACTACTCTGATATCTAGCTTCGTACTCACAAATGTGGGAGCGAGACAGATATTATCGTTACATGCCTGATAGTCGACTGTGAACGACAGGCTGAGTTTGCCCGGTTTGAGTTTCTCGCCTGCAGTAATCTGAAGAAGAACATAGACGGAGTCCTCATAGACGTCGAGTGGCGTCTCAGAAAAAGCAAACGTGCGCGTCTCGCCTTGAGGGTAACGGATATTCTCCACGACGAGACCTTGCGGCAGTGTGGTCTCGACGGAGGTTGCAATGAGGTTGTCATCCGCAGGCTTCGCCGAGTTGATGTGCCATCCCTTATCAATCGTCAGAACGAGCGCGACAAAGAATGAACTTCCCGGATGAATCGCATCTTGCGAAGCGACTGCTCTCACCGCCACTTTCTCGGATTGTTTCTTCTTCGTTTGCGCGCCACCATTCGACTGAAGAATCGAGAACGCGACGATCGCAACGACGATCACTCTCACGCATGAGTTCATATTCATTCCCTATCCTACTCGAGTTGATCTACACCTCGTCATGACAACAGCACGCACCGCTTACGTCAAACTGAGTACGCTCCCCCTTGTGCACAGTGGTTCACGAGAGAGCAGCGAGTTACTCTTGTGTGCTGCGCGCAAAACATGCAGCGTTCGACGCATCGCCTTCGAGCTTGTGAACGATGTACCTATGCACGAAGACAAAATTCCTGCAAAGAACAACTACTCGCAGATTTTTTCCGGCGTACGCGTGTCTCCACGCAACACCCCGACTGCGTACGCGATATATATTATGACCAGCATCTCATTCTACCTGCTGGTTCACAACACAAAACATCATTAGCCTTGGCGTTCCCCCGCATCAACCCCTGAACGAGCAGTCACATTTTTCAAAGGAACGTCAACATGATCTTCGCATACATCTCGCTTGGTGCTCTGTTTTGTGCGACCGTCTATGCAGCGGTCCTGACTGCAAAGACCTACAGGCACTACCGTCGTAACGCAAATGTGAATTCGTAACTCACTCCCCCGCAAATTTCTCAACTCACTCTTCGAGGTTTACTATGCAGCTCTTCCCAATACTTTTCGCCTACACCATACTCATCATTATGGGTTCATTGACAGTGTTCGCGGCGATCAACACAGTCAAGTTCGTGAAGCACGAGCGCTAATCACCTGTAAAGGTTGTTGCGCAGAATATACTCTTCTACCTCTCTCGTCACGCGATAGGTGATCGGCTTTCCCGCATTCGCACGTTCTCGAATCTCGCGAGATGAGATATCAATCCCCGGCACACTACAGACAGTCACGCGATCTTTCATCATTGGCGGGACGTTTTCAACTTGGAACCCTGGCCGCGTCATCACTATAACTGTTGCAAGCTGAAGAATTTCTTCCGGCGATTTCCACGTATGGAAATCGATCAGATTGTCCATGCCGATGAGCAAGAACAGCTCATCATCGTGCCCGGCATTCTTCATCAAGCGTAGCGTGTCCACCGAGTACGAAACTCCGCCGCGTCGCAACTCAACATCCGAAACATCGAAATGCGGATTTCCCTGAACAGCCAGCTTGAGCATCGCCAGTCGATGATCGGGCGATGCGGTATGATTGTTGACCTTATGCGGCGCGACTGAAGTTGGTACGAACACAATGCGATCGAGTTTCAGCTCCGCGCTGATGTGAGAACTAACGATCAGATGTCCGATGTGCGGCGGATTGAATGACCCACCGAGAATTCCAAGTCTCATCAAGAAATGTAATTTGCTAGAATGAAGTCATCGGCTGGCATAGCAGCGTCACGTGACGCTTCAAAGTTTTACTTTTAATCGCTCGCGAGAAACAAACACCGCATCGCCGCACACCAACTGGTTATCATCGCCGGACGTGAGATTATAGAGTTGGAACAACTCGAATCCCAACTCACGCAGATACCCCTCCACCTCATACATCAAACAATTCTCTTCATAGACGCGAAGGAACTCCACCTCCGTGTACACGACCTTCACCGATGACCGTAGCATCTTCAGGGCGCCGTTCAATGCATGAAGCTCGTGTCCCTGCAGATCAAGCTTGATGACATCGATTGCACCGATGCCGTTCTGGTCCGCCCATTCATCGAGTGTGAGAATATCCACTTCTTCTTTGCCGACATTGGCCGTTTGCCATGACTGATAGATCTTGCCGCCGTCGCCCACCGGCGAGAGTGAGTTCGTCGAATCCTGAGCGTTCACATAGAGTGTCGCCGTTTTGCGCGATGATGAAAGCCCGAAGGGCACGGGTGTGATCCGCGGATTGTGTGCCACTGCTTCACGCAGGGTCGCGAAACTTGTGTGCGATGGTTCAAAGGCATAGACGTTCGCGTGCGGGAAGAGCGACGCAAGCTGAAGCGCAACCTCTCCCCGATACGCTCCGCCATCGACTATCGCCCGAACGGTTGTGTCCGAGAGGATGCGCGCCATATCCCGAAACGGATCTTTGATTTCCGCAATCACTTTGTTGTAGCGACGCTTCAACAAGCGTTGGATGAATTGGATCAGTGCTTCTCTCATAGCGGCGGTTAGCCCTCCGTAAGCGACTTGCGAATACGCCTTCTGATCAACGCGATGCGAATTCGAATAAGCGTTTGAAATACTTTCAGCAGCACGTCAGCACACCAGCCGACAATTTTTTCAACTGCAGTATATTGAAAAACCGTGCGCTCGCGCTTGATTCCTTTTGTCGCTTCGACGTTTAACGAGATATTTCCGAAAGGAAGGTTACTGTGTGACCCATCCATGATTCCAAGGTCGTCGCTGCTTCCTATTTCGACGACATTGCCAAAGCCCGCTGTTTCCAGAAGCCATCGGAGATACGCGAAGTTGTAGCCGGTCTTGTGAAAATCATACCGATCAATCTGTCCCCCATAGATCAGTCCAAGCCAGGGATTGTGAGGAGGGTTGAACCATTCGATGTTCTTCACATAGAGGCGACAGATCTTATCCAAATCCGGCACCGCAATCCGTATCCGACCCCCATCGGCCAACAGTGTGTGTAGTTCTCTAAGCATCGTGGGAATGAGTGTAGTTGGAAAATGCTCGAGCACATGCGAGAGATAAACGAACTGAACATTACCGTACCATGTCTGGGTCCGCAGCGCGCCGATATCATTCAGGTCAACAATCAAATCAACTCCCTCGCCTGCCGAGATGTCTGCGTTGACAAACCCTGGAAGGATTGCCCTGCCACAACCGAGATTCAGTTTTATGTTTCCGTTGCCGATACGTGAATTCATTTCTTCGCGATTTCTGGTGTTTGAATCAGTTCTGCGTACAGAGTTTCGTACTGGTGCGCAATCGCTTCCCAATTTAGACTCTTTAGAAACAAATCATAGCCTCGTTGAATTCGCTCAGCGTATGCTGGTTTGTTGCCGCAATAGTCTCTCACCACATCGATCGCTTCATCCTCATCGTTCACTACACAAACTACGTTGCTGTAGTCCTTGACGTTTCCGCAATCTGTTGTGATGAAGAGAGTCTTACTCGCAAACGCTTCGAACATCACTAGTGGAGAACATTCAACTCGCGACCCGAACAGAAACAGATCGGCGTCAAGATACGCGTCGGCAACTCCATCGCGAGGCCAATCTTCAAGATGCAGCGCACCGTTGCGCCATGATTCAAAGCGGCATTGCGCGTAGCACTGAGTCAACCATTTCTTGGGGGCGGGCACATAAGCGCTGCCGATGAGAACCGGTGCAACATTCAGGTCTTTCAACTGTCGGATGCAGCGCCAGAAGAAGTCGTGCCCCTTCAGCGTGCTGTGGTTGGAAACGTTGAGAATGATCGGGCGATCGCCCAAACCGAATCGCTTGCGGAATCGACCGCGTCGTTCTGCTCCGAACTCCCTGAGATCGGCGCCATTAGGAATCACGATCCCGTTCTGCAGTCCGTGTTGTTCACCGAACGCAGTGTCGATGTAATCGGGCGAGAGATAGATCGCTTTGTTGTACGCGGCGAGTACCTCGGGCATGCGGCGAAAATACTCGGCGAAGAGCGGATCGTGCAGTCGCGAGTAACCGCACGGCACAAGGACCTTCTTCATCCGCAACGATGGGAGCAGATCGAAGAGAAGGTCGGTACTCCAGATTTGCGCGGCGTAATTCATCATCACATCCACATCGGACGCACGAACGTACTCTCGAAATTCTGTTGCGTCGCCACGAATCCCCTCCACACAGTTGCCGGAGCA
>JACRFA010000023.1 GCA_016218065.1 Ignavibacteriota bacterium
CATACACGAACGGAGAATCCGGATAGCGCGGATGGAGCGCAACGCCCAACAAGCCCTGCTCGCCAATCGTCGCAACGCTCAACGCGAGAAAGGGCTTCTCGCGAACAGCGCCGTCGGCAAACAGCTTTACTTTGCCCGAATTCTTTTCGGTGAAGAAGAACGACCCACCTTGGCCAGGCACAAACGCCATCGCAACAGGAAGCGCAACACCAGGACTTTGCGCCAACGTGTCGAGACGGAACTGTTGTGCGAACGTATGATGTAGAGATGCCAGGACGCTCACCATCAGAAGAGCGGCGGAGAAAGCCCTGTTCATAATGCACCCAAGTGTTAGCAATTAATCGATATACGTCTCCAGACAGATTAACGAACGAGAACAAGCTTTTTTGCGGCGACGAACAAGTGGTTCAGATGTTCGTCGGAACGCGATCCGGTGAATCTGTAAAAGTACACGCCGCTTGCCAGGTCCTTCACGTCGAGCAACTCCGATCTCACTCCAGCAGATTGTATTCCGTCGACGATTGTCGTTACTCTTTGTCCCGCGGTGTTGAAAACTGCAAGCTCAACATGCGACTCGAACGGAAGTGAGTACGAGATCGTCGTAAGATCGTTAAACGGATTTGGAAAATTCTGGGAGAGAGAAAAGCCGGACGGAATGGGAAGTGATATGTTGATGGACTTGGCCTTGAACTTATCCGCCGCTTCCTGCAGCGAAGTGCAAAGCTGCGCGTCGGTGGAACATCGGAAGCCGTATCCTTCATGATCGGTGCGCGGACCTTCGAGCAATTGCCAAACCGCCGCCCCTGCTGCGCCATCCAGCAACACGGTTGTCAACCAACTTGCGTATGTCGCTCTCTTCTGTACTCGCACAGCAAACTCCCCAAGCACAAGCGGCTTTCGAATCGCACGCGCAATTCTGACGTGGTCACGAATCCAAACGTTCCCCGCGTTCACAGAAACGTTCCACGATTCAGGATACAAATGGCAACTGCCAAAGTCAATAGCCGTCACGGATGAATTTGCAGTAAAGCTCGTCCCCATGCTTCCGTTAAAAAGCCATGACTGATTGTTGTACGCTCCGCTCGAATACATACGCGCCGAGACATCAAAGCCCTCTTCACCCGTTCCCAGAAGATGATTCGCATCGATGCTCTTCACAAAATCAGACATCTCGCTTATCCAGCGTGAAACGAGAAGAGCAGAAAAATCGGAAGATCGAGGTTCGTTCGCCAACTCCCATCCGAAGATAGCAGGCTCATCTTTGTATGCGATGTTGGTGTATGTATTGATTCGATTGAGAATCGCGGCAACGTAGAACTTGAACCATGAACGTATCGTCGGATCGGCGTAGAAATCATCGTGCCCCCAGTTGGCTGTCAGCGCGTAGCGATACGAGCGTCGTTCATCACCGGCAACGCGACGCTCACGATCCGCTTCTGAATAGCGCGCCGCCTTTTCGTCGGCGGGAATCTCCGACCGCCAGCGAACGTATTGGTTCATCCCGCCATAATCGTCCCAACTGTTGACGAACGGAATCAACAGACGAACGCCGTGCAGCCGCGCCTTGTACACAACAAAGTCGAGCGCGCGGAGAGCATGTTCGTTGAAAGCGCCGGGACGGAACTGAATGACGGCCTGGTTGGCGCTGTCGGATGAATCAAAGAAGCCCCACGTGCGCACGACAGTCATTCCCGTGCCGCTCGCGGCGGCAAACAACGCGTTCACCGTCGTTGTATCGTTGCGCGCAGCTTGCTCAAGCAGATAGTACGCGTTTGCACCAAGAGAATAGAACGGCTTCCCGCTCAGCATGAGTGTGTCGTTGGAGCGAGCAACAAACTGCGCTTGCGCGGGGGCGGTCGCTCCGGCAAATACCATCACCAGAAAAAAGAAATCCCGTCGAACTCGCGGGGAGCCTGACGGGAACATTGTTGTCACGCGCATCTCACCTCTTGAAAAGATATGCGCACTCTTTGCGTTGAGCTGTCGCTCCGTCATGGAATGTAAACATCGCGCCGCTGTACAATGCGGCGCTCCCAAGTTCTCCACGCTTGTTCATCGCGTAGAAGCTTACGTTGAAATCCGGACGGCCGTCATCCTTCTTCAATCGGCGCATCACGTTATGATCGACGATCCGCTTACACGCATCGAGGCACGCCTGCTCGGGCGTTTTCCCCTGTCGCATGAACTCAACGATCATGACGCTGCTGCAGTTCACCAGATTTGCTTCGCCGCGCCCGGTCGATCCCGCCGAGCCGACTTCGTTGTCGCAGTAGAGACCCGCGCCAATAATCGGCGAGTCGCCAACGCGTCCGGGAATCTTGTACGCGAGTCCGCTGGTCGTCGTGACACACGAGATGTTTCCCTTGAGATCGCGAGCGCTGCAATGAATCGTGCCTGTGGATCGGACGTATGCCTCGTACACCGACCCGATATCCTTTGTCTCAGGAGTATGCGCGGGAAGCCAATCATCGTGCGTGGAGAGATTCTCTTTCCACTTCAGCCATTCGGCGCGCGCTTTGTCGGTCAGCAGATCTTCTTCCTTGAAGCCGTGCACCCTGGCGAATCGCAGCGCTCCCTCTCCGACAAGAAGCACATGATCGCTCCGCTCCATGACAACTTTCGCGACCTTCGACGGATTCTTGATGTTGCGAAGCGACGCAACAGCGCCTGCTCGATGTGTCGGGCCGTGCATCACCGCGGCATCCAGCTCTACGACGCCATCCTCATTCGGAAATCCGCCATAACCCACCGTCATGTCGTTGGGATCGTCTTCGACGATATTCACTCCTGCAACGACTGCATCGAGCGCATCAGCGCCGTCGCGAATCATCTCCATTGCTTTGGCAACTGCGGCAAGTCCGTTGCCGCTGCCGATGACCACCGACCGTGATTCACCGGCCGCGAGCGGTGAGAGTGAAGGAGTGATGGCAGAAACAGTAAGCGCTCCGACACCTGCTGCCGAAGCGCGTTTAAGAAATTCTCGACGTGAATGCATTATGACAATCTCTTCTTGTTGGCGCCAAGTTAGAGAGAACTTGCGTCATAAGCAATTGTCGTTATTCAGGTTCCTTGATCGATTGTTTCGGATTCTCGGGAGGCAACGGCGGCGGAACCGGTGCGCCTTCGTCCGGATAGAGTGTGATCCCCCAGTACTCAGGATCTTCGGGCGGGTCCATGTTCCAGTCTTTGTAGGCATGCGAATCGTCAGTCTCGTAGTGAAGCGTGTAGTCTCCTCGGTCGAGCAGGATTGTTGTGTTCACCATTCTGTTCTTTCGAGCGCCGCCGGCGTGAACCGTCATCGAGTACGTCATCTCCCATACTGTTGTTCCGGTTCTGCTGTCGGTGATCCAACCGTAGTCTGCCATCTCGCGATTCTGTCCTTCGCCAATGGCATAGACGCGGATTCTCGTTGTCTTGTCGAGCTTGAACTTGACCTGCTTGTGAGCGTCATCGCCAACTTTGATCAACTGCGCAATCGCATTTCTGTCTCGCTGATCGACGTACTTTGCGACAATGGATGGAGAGAAATCTTCTCCCACACCATACAACATCACTCCGTAATGCGCGGGGTCAAACGGCGGATCGGAATTCCAGTCGTCGTATGCGTGCGAATCGTCGGTGTTGTACTGCACGATGTAGCTTCCCTTCGGCAGGCTGATGATTTCATCCACGAAGCGATTCTTGGATGCGCCGCCCGCATGGTTTGAGTTGTCAGCGTCCATCGTCCAGACTTTCGTTCTCGTGCGCGCATCGAGAATCACGGCATAGTCCGCCATGATTCTGCGCGAGTGGCTGCGTTCGCCAAGCGCATAGACGCGAATTTTCGCATCCTTCTTCAGAGTAAATCCTTCACTTCGGCTTTCGTCGTTCCCAACCTTCACGACGCTGAGAATGACGTTTGCATCATCTTTGAATGATGAAAGTTTGAAGTTTCCCTTCTCCTTGTCGCTCATCATAAACGTAACACCATAGTTCAGCGGATCGGAAGGCGGAGCGCAATTCCAATCAACTTCAGAGTGACTGTCGTCTGTAACAAAGTAAAGTGTGTAGTCTCCCTTCGTCAACGACACTTCTCCATCGAACTTCGCATTCTTCGATGCGCCGCCAGCGTGGCCGGAATTCTTCCAACGCATCTCCCACACACGCGACCGATCTCCAGCCTTCACAATCCACCCGTAATCGGCAAGGTCATACTCGTTCCGGTACCCTTCTCCCAACGCATAGATGTGGATCTTCGTCGGCTCTGAAAGAACAAAATCCTTTCGAATAAACTCGCGTTCGCCGAGCTTCGTCTCGCGCAGCACAACGTTCTTCATTTCTTTTGGCGGCGAAAAATTTTTGATGGCGGAGAGATTCCCCTCATCGGCATACAGCTCAATGCCCCACTCCGTCGCTCGCTTCTGCCACTCTTCCTTCACATCATCGCCAAACCAGTTGTCGAACCATCCCTCGAACCAACCCTTCACGCCTTTGTCGCTTCTTCGCACACCGAAATTGAACAGCCCCTTCTCCCGATGATCGATATTCATCGTCATGTTCTTGAATGTCGAGATGTACGTAAAGGTCGATGCGGTGAAGTAGATTTCGTAACTCCCCGGCTTGAGCGTTACATCGCCGTCGAATGTGCGATCGTCGCGGGATCGCGACGTGTTGTCCTTTTCCATTTTCCAAACAGGCTGTCGCGTGTTCGCGTCAAGAATCCACCCATACGCAAACATATCATCGCGATCTTTCCAATCGCCGTCGTTGTCGCATTGACTGTTTCCGGCGCCGCGAGCGGTGATGTGAAATGTTGTAGTGCGCGAGAGATCGAAGCCGGCAGACTTCAATTCCATTTTGCTGAAATCGTGAAGAGCGACGACGGTCTTCTGCGCAGCAATGGCCGGGCATGCGAGCAACAGAAGTGGTGCGATAACGTAACGTCTTAGCATTTCAAAACCTGTTGGTACTTGAGCGATACAATCCAATTTCTGTTACGCCCACCTTCAGTAATTTGTTGCAGATTTTGGATTTAGAGCCAAAATTTCTTAATTGAAGACTACGTGATATCACTTTCATGATAATGAGTCCTTCGATCATAGATCTGGCAATCCGAACAGACAATCTTAAGAAAACCTACCGAGAACATTCAAAATCGCCGGTTCAGGCGCTCGATGGCGTGAGCCTGTCAGTGAAGCGCGGAGAGATTTTTGGATTACTTGGCAGGAATGGAGCCGGGAAGACGACACTGCTCCGCATTCTCACAACACTCATCAAGCCGACAAGCGGAACCGCGTCCGTCTTCGGGTTGGACGTGCAACAGCATGGCCTGGAAGTCCGCAAGCAGATTTGCGCGGTGCTGCAGGAAAACGCGCTCGAGTTGTTTCTTTCGGTGAAAGACAATCTGACGACGTTTGCTCGTTTCCATTCTGTTCCGACAGAGGAACGCGAGAAGAGGTCGCTTCGGGCGATCGAGCAGTTCGGACTTGGAGAACACAAGAACTCCAAGGCGATGGATCTCAGCGGCGGACTCAAACGACGGCTGCAAGTTGCAAAAGTGTTCATGGTCGATAAGCCGCTCGTGTTTCTCGATGAAGCAACGACGGGCATGGATCCGATCAACAAGCGTGCGGTGCTCGATGCAATCCGCGAGCAAGCGAATCAGGGACGCACGATCGTTCTCACCACGCACATCCTGCAGGAAGCAGAAGAACTCTGCACGACCATCGCCATGATCAACACAGGAAAGATCGTCGCGACAGGAGACGTGAACGCCATCAAGGCGCTCGGCTCGACAGTGTACGAGCTGAGTCTGACGTTCGAGATGATGAATGATGATATGATCGCGCAGCTTCGTTCGCTCAATCCACAGCGACTCGAACGAAAAGGAAATACCATCCATCTTTGCGTGAGCGGAATGGAATCCAACGTGCTCGACACCATCAGCCGTCTCTCGAAGAAGACAAAGCTCACCCATCTTGAAGTGAACACCGGCACGCTCGAAGATGCTTTTGTAGAGCTGCTTGGCAAGAGTGAGGAGAATCCAACATGAACATGATTCTCGCCGTAATGTACCGCGAGTTCCGCATCCGCGCCACGGGTTTCGTATGGATCTTTTTCGATCTCGTGATGCCGCTGGTTTATCTCTCGCTCTTTGGCGTCGGTCTCGACAAGGCAATGGCAGCCGGAGTTGCGACCGAAGGCGCGCGGCTCAGTTATCAGACATTCTTTCTCGCCGGTGTTCTTTCGATGGCATGCTTCGGCATTGCCATCAACACGTCGTACGGTTTTTTTGTGGATAGGGATAACGGCATCTTCTATGAGTTCCTCACGTACCCCATGACGCGCGGGCAGTTTCTGATCGGCAAGATTGTCTTCAACTGCTTGCTCGCGCTTGTTCAATCGGTGATCACCATTTCGTTCAGTGTGCTGCTGCTCGAAATCCCGATGCAATGGCATCTCACCGGACTGACGCTCATCGGCATCATCGTTGGGACCGCGGGGTGGTTTTTCTTTCTTTCAATGCTGGCGCTCCGCATCAGACGGAGCGATGTGTACAACACGGTGCTTAACATCGCCTACTTTGTGTTGATGTTCGCGAGCAGCATGTTCTATCCGCTGGACTCGATGCCGCGCTGGCTTCACACACTGTCGTTGCTCAATCCGCTGACGTGGCACACCGACGGCTTGCGCTACGCAACTATCGGCGTCGGCAACGTCGAGACGATTATGATTGAAGCAGCGGCGTTTGGCGTCTTCTGCCTGATCTCATTCTGGCTCGCCGTGCGGACGTTGTACAATGTTGTAGTGAAATAGAGGCGAACGTGAGATGATTGCAATTCAACATTCATCTCGTTATACTCTTCCAAGTTCAAACAGATTGTTTCGGATGCTGCATGCGTGAATATCTTGATCTTGTCCAGCGTGTTCTCGCGAAGGGAACGCTGAAGAAGAACCGTACCGGTGTTGACACGATTTCCTGTTTCGCTGAACACTACAAAATTGATTTGAGCAATGGCTATCCCCTTCTTACTACAAAGAAGGTGAACTTCAAGTCGATGGTGTACGAAGTACTTTGGTACTTGTCCGGCGAAGATCACATCCGCAATCTGCGGCAGCACACGAAAATCTGGGACGCGTGGGCCGACGAAAACGGAAATCTCGAAACCGCCTACGGGCGCTACTGGCGAAAATTTCCCAGCGCGCAGATCAACCCGAAGACTGGCGCGTACGAAGTGGTCGAGGTCGATCAGATCGGACGCATCATCGATCTGCTGAAAACCGATCCGACGTCGCGCCGCATGGTCGTGACGGCGTGGGAGCCCGGCAACGCCCTCACGAGCAAGCTGCCACCCTGCCACTACACGTTCGCATTCAATGTACAGGGACGAAAGCTGAACTGCCACCTGACACAACGCTCAGGCGACATTGCGCTCGGCATTCCGTTCAACCTCGCGGCCTACGCGCTGCTCACGCAGATTCTCGCGCAGGAATGCGATCTTGAATTGGGCGAGTTCAGTCACATGATCATCGACGCGCATATTTACGTGAACCACATCAACGGCTTGAAGGAGCAGATCAGGCGAACACCAAAGCCGTTGCCCCGGCTTGAGATTGCACGCAAGCCGATCAACGAGCTGCAGTTCGACGACTTTGCGCTCATCGGGTATGAATGCGACGAGCCGATCAAGTTCGAGGTTGCAGTGTGAAACTCGCGATCATCGCCGCGATTGGCAGGAACAACGTCATCGGCAACGGCGGCAAACTTCCCTGGCACCTCTCCGAAGACCTCAAGCGCTTCAAGCGATTGACAACGGGCCACACGGTTCTGATGGGACGCAAAACGTTCGAGTCGATTGGGAAGCCG
>JACRFA010000213.1 GCA_016218065.1 Ignavibacteriota bacterium
CACTACTGTCCAACTGTCGAACTTTCAGAATGTGTTAATTGCATACTGAACAACGGACTACAGTCATGTGAGACCATTTTCGATTTGAACTTGAGAACAGAAAAATACTCTCTTTGGGGTACACATTACCCCGAAGGAATCGCCGATGAATGTTGGCAGAACGGTTTTCGCTCAAGTGATGGACTTCATTCCAATGCACGAATTTCATCGTTGCGTAACGCGCTACGATGGCTCGTATAAAGTTCAAAGTTTTTCTTGTTGGGATCATTTTCTTTCTATGGCATTCGCACAGTTGACGTATCGAGAAGGTTTGAGAGACATCGAAGCCTGCTTGCGATCGCAACACACCAAGCTGTATCACATGGGACTGCGCACGAAGATTTCTCGCAGCACACTTTCCTATGCGAACAACTCGCGCTCATGGCACATCTATGCAGACTTCGCTCATGTCTTGATTGCCACGGCAAGAGAATTATATCGCGGCGACGAGTTCGGTGTCGAGTTGACGAACACCGTTTATGCGCTTGACTCAACAACGATCGATTTGTGTTTGTCGTTGTTTCCGTGGGCGCACTTTCGCACGCACAAAGCCGGAATAAAACTTCATACCCTTCTCAACTTGCGTGGCAATATTCCTTCATTTCTCCATATTTCTGATGGTATTGTTCACGACGTGAACATCCTTGATACCATTCTTCCTGAACCGGGTTCGGTCTATATCATGGATCGCGCTTACGTTGACTTCGAACGGCTGCACACACTCACACAAGTGTTCGCATACTTTGTTACCCGCGCAAAATCCAATCTTCAATTCAAGCGACTCTATTCCCATGCTGTTGACAAAGCTCTCGGCACACTCTGCGACCAGACAATTCAACTCACCGGCTTCTATTCGGCTCAACGTTATCCTGACAAGCTCCGTCGCATCAAACATTATGATGCAGAGTCCGATCAAACATTCGTTTTTCTGACGAACAATTTTCTGTTGCCATCGATCACCATTGCGCAACTCTACAAGTGCCGCTGGCAAATCGAATTGTTCTTCAAGTGGATCAAGCAACATCTCCGCATCAAAGCCTTCTACGGCACATCGGAGAACGCTGTCAAGACGCAGATTTGGATTGCTGTGTCGGTGTACGTGCTGGTGGCGATCATCAAGAAACGACTCAAGCTCGATCGGAGTCTCTACACAATTCTACAGATCTTGAGTATCTCGCTCTTTGAGAAAGTCCCTCTCGCACAAGCACTTACCAGCTTTGAGCCTGATTCCGACAACCTCTACCACGATAACCAAATGAATTTGTTCACTTTATAGTTGGACAGTAGTGATGCTCGGATAGAAGTCAGAAATATCAGTCAGCAACACGTGCGAGTATTGTCCCGAGGATGCGATCTCCAATGCCTTCGCTCGGAAGCTGTCCCAGCTATAGCGAGGGTCGTACAGTCTGCCATTGCGGTTGGGTTTTAGACGAAACGAATAAACAACTTGCCGTGCTTTCGGCACTCGAGCATTCTCAATCTCTGTGGCAAGTTCGTAGATGACGGCTTGTGAGCGAATCGAATCTAGGGGATCAAGTTGAGTGGCAATCCGAAATCCTTTCACTCCTTTCGGGGTAAGGGCAGTTCTATACTCACGAATACCCTCATTGTGGAAATCTTGTGCCTTAAGATGGGAGATGACCTCATCTCGCTTGGAAGCAATCGCCCCGTGTTCGAAGGGCATAGGGAAGATGTAAGTGTCGGAATACTCTTCAATGCTACTCACTGCCCATCTTAGTGACTGTTCTTTTATTCTCAGCATCCGATTCCTATAAAATTCTGTGGCGACGATCTCGCCTAACATCGTTGACATCTAACTCTGGTGCGTTATCACTCCCGTACGTGTGGGATAGTCGCGCCAAGGTGCCTGCCTGCCGGACAGGCAGGCGGTTATTCCGTTCTTGATTTGAATCGGTGATTGTCGGTATGCTCAAAGTGGTGCCTTCAAAAGAAACGTGCGACCAACTGTTATGAAGAACACCCGCCTCCGAAGGAGTCCTTCGGATATGGAACTGCGGGGAATTGCGATATGCTTGGAGCAAGTTCTTTCTCCCCATCACAGGCCCTGACCCTGTGAGTTGTCGGGGAGATTTGTCGCGCCGGTAGGAACTGGGTATAGGATACTGAAGGGGAAGGACATTAGCAAGCGCGGAGAGCGAAGAGCGAAGAGCGAAGAGCGAAGAGCGAAGAGCGAAGAGCGAGGAGCTAAGAGCGGAGAGCTAAGGGCCAAGGGCCAAGGGCCAAGGGCCAAGGGCCAAGGGCCAAGGGCCAAGGGCCAAGGGCCAAGGGCCAAGGGCCAAGAGCCAAGGGCCAAGAGCCAAGAGCCAAGAGCGGAGAGCGACACCAAGGCTTCCCGCTTCACCTTCTTGACCGCCATCGGCGTAGCGGTTTGGCGGGCACGTGCGTCAACTGTTCGAACTGTGTGAACGGGTCGATGCTTGTATTTATTATGCGCCGTGCACCTTTCGGACAGCCCTCATGGCTGCGAGCTTTTTGCCGGCTTCCTTCACTATCTTGAAGTACTCTTGCTTGTTCTTCCAATACAAAGCAGCATCCTTGTCCCGAATTTTACGCACCATCGCAATGGTGTCTATGTGTTTACTTTTCATGTAATACCTCCCGTGGGCTCCGAATATCAATCGTCGGATACCCGTATCTCAGATTGATGGAATTGTATTGTCTCACGCGGAAAAAATTCACCATGTGTCGGAAGTTCCAACTGACCAAGACATCCACTCGCGCTACTGTGGCTGTGGCAATGTGTTGCGCATCGGAAATGGATTTCTTCGCCAACGCTCCTTCTTCGATATAATGCTCGGCTAATGCCGTCGTTTCGTCGGTAATGGAAAAAACATCTAACTTTCCGGTCGGAATCCGATCGAGTAGTTCTTGGACTTCCTGTGGAGCCCGAAACAATTCTCTGGCGGTTAATTCCGAAATCACGACCAACATTTCTCCTTTTTCGATTTCAGCGAAGAGCCTTCGGGTGTCATCCTGAAATTCGTTATCATAGTAGCCGCCAAAAACTGATGTGTCAATGTAGTAGCGCATGCGTTCAGCTTTCTTGGTTTTCTTACATGCAATCTACGGGACTTTCGTTATCGTGTCAATCGTTCGGTAAGGTTAGGAGCTAAGAGCCAAGAGCCAAGAGCCAAGAGCCAAGAGCCAAGAGCCAAGAGCCAAGAGCCAAGAGCTAAGAGCTAAGAGCCAAGAGCTAAGAGCCAAGAGCCAAGGGCGAAGAGCGGAGAGTTGAGAGCGAAGGGCGGGGGCAGAGAGCGACGGGCTACGGGCCATACCTCCTCATGATATCGGCGATGGGGATCTTGTCAACCAGGAGTTGAGATGATTCGGTCCCGTAAACCCATTCCTTGAAGAACTTGTCCAGATTTCTTTTTGTCGCGCGCTCGGAGAGTTTCTGAAACTCACTGAAGTTGATGCCGCGCTCGGTGAACTCCTTGAGCATGTTCCGTATAATCAACGCAAAGGATTTTTCGCCGACGAGCCGATAGAGGACGTAGAGAGACCAGGCCCCCTTCGTGTAAGAATGCCTCCCAAGTTCTTTCTCCCCGTAGCCGGCAATCGGTGTATCAAAGACCTGTCGGTCATCCAACGGCAACGGCTGTGTCGACCGACGGCTGCGGCTTTGCACCCATAATCAGCAGCCACAACATAAACACAACCTCTGCGAGCATGGCAGGGAAGGAGATTGTAAAGACCGTGTCCCTGTATTGCGGTAACAGCAACGATGTAAAACTCAAGACCACATAGGCGATGCCGTTGACCATCAGCCACACACCCACGAAACGGGGCAGGAAGCGCGACCTGTACACCAGGATCGCCAGGGGGAGAAGCCACAGGCCCCAGAATAATTCCAACGCCAAAATTCCGTAATCGTTGATTCTCAGAAACAGCATTGCGAAATCTTGTCTCTGATTGAGATCAAATGTTTTCAATACTTCGCCTTTCAGAATCATCAGGGAAGTAATATTGAATGCATCCATAACAAACTCGGTGGGAATTTGCACGAGCACCAATGCAACCATAAGTTTCGCCTGACGCTCGCTTACCGGTTTGAGCATTCGGTACAGAAGCAATACGATGACCACCCAAAGGGTAATGCTGAGAAGGCCATTCACGATGTACGTTCGGAAGAGGAATTCATTCGCGAGAATGTTATTGGCAGTGGCAACGGCATCCTCCCTGACGATGATCTTCGATGGTACGTACATAAGGCCAAAGAGGCCGGATATTATCCAAACAAGATACAGCAGACCGACAAGTCTTGCCGTCTTCTTCATTGAGTTCATGGAATTTTCCTATTGGTGTGTCGCTTCTTCCTACGTAATAGTCTCCGACTATGTTCCACTAACAGGCTGTTGAAAAACGCGAGAAAAAACAGAACTCATCCCCCGGCCCCTTCTCTTTGGAAAGAGAAAGGGAGGATTGTGCGCAGATTCGATAAGTCCCTCTCTTGCCAAGAGAGGGATTTAGGGTGAGTTCCGTCGAGCACACAGTTTTTTTAACAACCTGCTAGGTACTCTCATATCTAAAAACTTGGAGAGCATAGATTTTTTTGAAGCCCCTCTCCTCCCAGGAGAGCCGTGCCTGCTGGCAGGCAGGGGGTTGGGGTGAGGTCGTTTTGACACTCATGAAACAAGTTCGACTTACTCAACCAACTTCTGGCACGCGACATTATCAGGTTGTTGAAAGACTCCTATTTTTTTTTCCACGAAGTCCACGAAGGAACACGAAGAAGTGATTTTGGGTTGGATCAGAAAAAATTCGTGCCTTCACGCCGAAGTCCCGCGACGCACTCATCGCAGCCGTCAAGCGCGGGCAGTATAGAGCATCCACCCTAGGGCAACTGGTTGACAAAAAATCGTCTGCCTATTTCTTCCGTCAATATTGACAATGCCTATGCTGTGCCATAGATTGCGATCATAGTTTTCAGTTTCTTTTTGTTCTTTACTTGCCGGCGAAATCGGGGGAAGCAGCATGGACTCCATGCATACGCGACGCAGCAGTATTGCTGCTCTGACGCACGGAGAACACGTTCCCGTTTCGCACAAACCATCCGGCTCCTCGTTCGATCAGATTCAAGCCTCATTCGCTAGAGTCAACCGACCGATTCTTCGGTTGATCTCGGTCCTGACGTCTTCGCAAAGTTCATTTCAGCGACAAGCTCTTCCTTTCTGCACGATTGTTCAATCATCCCACTATGACTAAGCAGTGGCGTCATGGCGGTTATTTTCCTTTCACCGTGTTTTCGGCTGCACTTCTAGTCTTTGGATACTAAAAGAATGAAAGAAAAACCAGCAGACAGCGAGCGTTCGGTGACTCACACCGATGAAACGAACATCGAGCTTCAGAAGCGAACCGAAGAGTTGCGCTTCAGCGAGCAGAGGTTTCGCTCGCTCGTCGAGCACAGTTGGGATGCTGTCGCGCTCTTCGATGCGAACGGTGCAATACTTTACGCCAGTCCATCAACAAAAACAATTCTGGGATATGATCCGGATGAATTTGTCGGGCGCAATGCGTTTGATCTGATTCATCCTGACGATCATGTTCCTGTCACCGCCCGCTTGCAGGAAGCCCTGACGCATCCACGACAGAGCGTGTACGTCTTTGCCCGGGTTCGTCACAAAAACGGCGCATGGCGGTGGCTGGAAGGAATGTTCACAAATCTTCTGGATGACCCCGCAGTGGGCGCCATCGTCAACAACTATCGCGATTTCACTGATCACAAAATTGCTGAAGAGGCCCTGCGCGACTCCGAAGAACGCTATCGCATCGTAGCCGATACCGCATCCGATGGCATCATCACTATCGACAGCAGCAGTCGGATACTCTTTGTCAATCCTGCCATCGAGAGAATCTTTGGATATCGGAGTGACGAGATGGTAGGGAGAGACGTGACGATGTTAATGCCCAAGTACTTCCGACATCTCCACAGATCATCACTCAGCAACTATCTTGCAACGGGCAAGCGTCATATTCGATGGGAGGCCATTGAGCTTCCGGGATTACATAAGAGCGGCAGAGAGGTTCCGCTGGAAATCTCGTTCGGAGAATTCCTGAAAGACGGCGAGCACATGTTCACCGGAATCATCCGCGACATTTCGGAGCGCAAACATGCAGAAGCGCGATTTCGTCTTGTCGTCGAGGCTTCTCCGTACGCGATCATCATGACCGATTTCAAGGGCAGGATTGTTCTTGTCAATTCGCAGGCGGAGAATTTGTTTGGCTACACGAGGGAAGAATTGTTGAACGCGTCCATTGATCAACTCGTGCCGGAACATCAACGGAAAGCACACGCGGCTCAGCGTGCACTTTTCTCCGCGGGGCCCGCGAGTCGTCCGATGGGAGCGGGACGTGATCTCAAGGGACGACGAAAAGATGGGGTGGAGATTCCTCTCGAGATCGGGCTTAGCCCACTCATGACGTCGGAAGGTTCGTTCGTTCTTGCCTCCATCGTGGACATCACTGAACGTAAACGCGCAGAGGAAGCACTGCGCAAGAGTGAGGAACGCCATCGAACAACGCTCGACAACATGATGCAGGGATGCCAAATTGTTGACTTCAACTGGCGCTTTCGGTTCGTCAACGACGCAGCCGCTCGCCAGCGGAAACAGACGCCTGAAGCATTGCTCGGACATACGATGATGGAGGTGTATCCCGGTATTGAAGAGACGACGCTGTTTGCTGAGTTGAAGCACTGCATGCTCGAGCGCGCAGTGAGAAGAATCGAGGACGAGTTCATGTTCCCTGATGGGAGTACGGCGTGGTTTGAATTGAACGTGCAGCCTGCACCCGAAGGCATCTTCATTCTCTCGATCGATATCAGTGAGCGGAAGTGGGCTGAGGCGAAGCTGAAGATTTCGCTGCGTGAAAAGGAGGTATTGCTGAAAGAGATTCATCATCGGGTGAAGAACAATTTACAGGTGATCGCCAGCCTGCTCGATTTGCAGGCGAGCTACACCCGCGACGAAAAGGTGATCGAGATGTTCCGCGAAACCCGCGACCGTGCGTATGTGATGTCGGGAGTTCACGAACTGCTCTATCAGACGAAAGATCTCACCCGTATTGATCTGGGAGAATATCTGAACACACTCGTCAACGACCTCGTCGCCTCATACGGGACGGATCGCAGTCTCATCTCCCTCGAACTGAAAATGGACTCACTCTTTGTCAATATGGATACGGCCAATTGCGCCGGTCTTATTGTTCATGAGTTGATCTCCAATGCTCTCAAACATGCCTTCCCTGATGGAAGGGAGGGCGGTGTGACTGTAGAACTGCGTCAGCAAGTTCAAACTGAGGAGCATCGCATCAAACTGACGGTGAGTGATGACGGCGTCGGATTTGCGCCGGGTCTTGATTTTCGCGCCACTGAGTCGCTCGGTCTGCAACTGGTGAATACGCTCGTTGAGCAACTGCAAGGGAACATCGCGCTTGATGCAACAGCTGGAACGCGCTTCATCATTACGTTCAATGAGCTTCAGTACAAAGAGCGGGTCTCGGAAGTCCAGCGCGCGGGGTGAAGAAGGAGGGAATATCTATGAAAAATTCTCGGATCGTTGTTGTTGACGATGAACGAATTGTCGCCAAGAATATTCAGGTGAAGTTAGAAGCCTTCGGTTTCGTCGTGCCTGGCATTGCTTCGTCGTCGGAAGAAGCTCTCGAGTTGGTCACGCGGGAGCGTCCGGATCTTGTGCTTATGGACATTGTATTGCGGGGGAAGGAGGATGGCATTGAAACTGCGCGCCGCATTCATGAGCAGGTCGATGTTCCCATCGTCTATCTGACAGCGTACTCGGACTCTCAAACACTCGAGCGGGCCAAAGAGACGGGGCCGTACGGCTATATGCTGAAGCCGTTCAAGGAAAAGGATCTGAGGGTCACGGTGGAAATGGCGCTCTACAAACATCAAATGGAGCGGCGGCTCAAGGAGCATGAGCAATGGTTGAACACGACGCTCGAAAGCATTGGCGACGGGGTTATTGCAACAGACGTGACAGGAACCATCAAGTTCATGAACCCATCGGCCGAGGCTCTCACTGGATGGAATCGACGCGATGTTCTCGGCAAAGACTTACGTGATGTATATACCACAGTCTCCCCGGAGACTCGTGAACGCCTTCCCGATCCCGTCTCAACGGTTCTGCTCGAAGGGCGTGAAGTAGCCCTGAGCAACCATACGATGGTTCGCTCACGCACAGGTCACGAAACGCCGATCTTACAGAGCGGCACTCCTATCAAAGACTCGCGAGGAAATATCTTCGGAGTTGTGCTGGCATTTCGCGATATGAGCGAGCACCACCGGGCGATGGACGCGCTCCGCCGGTCCGAGGATCGGTACAAGACGCTCTTCCAAACGAACCCACAGCCCATGTGGGTGTTCGACAAGGAGACGCTGGCCTTTCTCGCCGTCAATCCGGCGGCAGTGCATTCGTATGGTTACACGGTCGAAGAATTCCGCAGCATGACGTTGAAGGATATTCGTCCGGCGGAGGATACCGATGCGCTCATTGAGGATCTTCAGAGTGGAGGAGAGACGCGGCGCATCTGGAGGCACAAGAAGAAGGATGGGACACTTATCGACGTCGAGGTGTGGGCGCATGATTTGATGCTCGAGAACCACGAGGCGCGGGTGGCGCTCGTGATTGACGTGAGCGAGCGAGTGAAAGCGGTCGCTGCGATCCGCGAGAGCGAAGCGCGCTACCGCGATGTCGTCGATACAGCCCGCGACGCCATCTTCACGATGTCGCGTGATGCCGTAATTACGTCGTTGAACCCCGCCTTTGAGCGGCTGACAGGATTCCCGCGAGAGCAGTGGATAGGAAGATCATTCACGAATTTGTTACATGCGGACGACCTGCCTCTGGCAGTGAAACAATTCGGCCAGACAATACGCGGCATCCATTCGCCTGTGTTTGAGCTACGGGTTCACACAAAATCGGGCGACTATATTACCGGCGAGTTTGTTATTGCGCCGCGGATGTCGGAGGGAAAGGTGACGGGGATTCTTGGCGTCGCACGCGACATCACCGACCGGAGAAAACTGGAGGAGCATCTTCGCGAAAGCCAAAAGCTCGACAGCGTGGGGACTCTCGCCGGAGGGATTGCGCACGACTTCAATAACATTCTTGGTATCATACTCGGTTACTCCACGTTGATGCAATCTGCCGGCAACGATCCTACCACTGTGTCCTCCGGCGTCGATGCGATCTCAAAGGCTGTGCACCGCGGCGCCGGAGTCGTCAAACAACTCCTCACCTTTGCTCGCAAATCCACTGTGCAGGTCGAAGCAGTGAACATCAACAAGGTAGTAACGGAGATCGTTGCGCTTCTCAAAGAAACGTTTCCGCGATCCATCGTCTTCAATCTTGATCTGATGGAACATCCGCCGCAGATCATGGGCGACCAAAACCAGCTGGATCAGACGCTGCTCAACCTTTCGCTCAATGCACGCGACGCGATGCCCGGTGGGGGGTCGCTTTCATTCAGCACGCGGCTCGTGTCTTCGGAAGTAGTGAGTCGGCGCATTGCCGGGCCACTTGCTGGCGACTATATCAGAATTTCCGTCTCGGACACGGGCACTGGCATGGACGAAGAGACGCGAGCGCACGTCTTTGAGCCGTTCTTCACCACAAAAGGTCCGAACGCAGGAACGGGCCTTGGCCTTTCGGTAGTGTATGGAGTTGTGAGGAATCACCATGGGTTTGTGGAAGTGGAGAGCAAAGTCGGCGAGGGTTCAACGTTTCACATCTACCTCCCGGTTCATCAGGGAGGAGATGCCTTAGCACGTGCAGGCGAGGATGTGAACGAGAGTATGTGGGTGGGATCGGAAACGATTCTACTCATTGAAGATGAGATCGCGCTCCTTGAGTTGTTACAGGGATTCATCGAAGAGAAAGGCTACAAGGTCATATCGGCAACAACCGGGTTGGATGGTCTCGCGCTGTACGAAAAACATCACGATGAGATCGCACTTGTCGTGACGGATGTTGGCCTGCCTGGTCTCTCGGGATGGAAGCTGTACGAGAAGATGCAGGAGATCGATCCCGCGGTGAAGGTGATCTTTGCCAGCGGCTATCTCGATCCGTCCGAATCGTCCGCTCGTCTCACGCCGGGATTGACGCAGACAATCGAAAAGCCATATCATCATGTAGAGGTTTTGAAAAAGATCCGCGCCCTGCTCGACGCGGAGCCGATCAAGAATGACGAATGACCAATGCCGCGCCGCCGTCCGGCGTCATCACTTATGAAACGCGTCGAAGATCTCCGCGGTGTCGGCATACTCGTAGTGTCTGACGACCTTTCCGTTCTGAAGATTCCACACGTGAGCCCACTTGTTCTGCGATGTCTTTCCGGTTGTCTTCGCCGTTGCGCGCAGATGACCAAGCGCGACCACAACGTCGCCCTCTGCAATCAACTTCTCGACTTCGAATTCCTTCAGGTCGTTTGTCGCCGCGACATTCTGAAAAAACTGAGCGACGCCCGACTTGCCTTTGAACTGTCCGGAAAACGGAACACCGGCGCTCGCAGGCAGCTCCCAAACGATATCATCGCTGAGACTCCCCAGAAGGGCATCAATATTTCCCCGCTTGAAGTTCTCGTAACCACGCTGCACGATTTCGACGTTAGTCATGGAAGGTTCCTTTCTGAATTTTGTTCTAGATTCATATTAGAGAATACGAGAAGCCATGCGCAACGGATTTTCCGTGGGACAAAAATCTTGGACACAAGTAGGGGCGAGGTCCCCTCGCCCCTCGCTCGCCTCGCCCCCTCATCGCCCTGCCCGCTGAGCCTGTCGAAGCCCCGCCCGCTGAGCTTGTCGAAGCGCATTTTCGTATCTTTGGTCGTAGCGCGATCAGCGCTTTTTCATTTATGTAGCACGAACAACGTTCGTTCATGTTTATCGATTCACACGCACATCTCACCTCTGAGCAATTCAACATCGACCGCGAGGAAACCATCAAGCGGGCGCTCGATGCCGGCGTTCATCTCATCGTCAATCCCGCGACGGATTTGGAAGACAGTCTGCGAGCCATTGAGCTTGCGGAGAAACACGACTGCGTCTACGCGTGCGTTGGCTTTCATCCGCACGAAGCACGCAAGGCGGACGAGAAGTCGCTGCAACAGATCGAAGAGCTGAGTCGTCATCCGAAAGTCGTCGCCATCGGCGAGATCGGCCTCGACTTCTATTACGACTTCTCGCCGCGAGAACAACAGGAAGAAGTCTTCAAGGCGCAAATCGCTATCGCTCAACGGCGCAATCTGCCGATCGTGATTCACACGCGTGAGTCGAACGATGCGACGCTGACAATTGTGCGCGACGCCGTGACTGCTTCGCCGGAGTGGAGAAGTCAGAAAGCGACGCCCGAGAGCAGATACTCTGCGCCGAAGGGCGTGTTCCATTGCTTCTCTGGCGATGTGAGAATGGCGTGGGAGGTGATCAACATGGGCTTTTACATCTCGATGCCCGGAATTGTCACGTTTAAAAAGGCTGAACTAGCAACCGAAGTTGCATCGAAAGTATCGTGCGAGCATTTTCTTCTGGAGACCGACAGCCCGTATCTCGCGCCGACGCCTCATCGCGGTAAGCGCAACGAGCCGGCGAACATTCCGCTCATCGCGGAAAAGATCGCGGCGCTTCAGCATCTCTCGGTGGAGGACATCGCCCGTGCGACCAACTACAGTGCATACAGGTTGTTCGGAATTGGCGAAGTCGGCAAGCCGCAGTTCACGTATGCGCTGCGCAATTCGCTTTACGTCAATCTCACAATTCGCTGCGACGCCGATTGCGTGTTCTGCGATCGCAAGGGCGAGGCAGTCATCAAAGGCATCAACCTCCGCATCGAGGGGGAGCCGACGGTCGAAGAAGTGATTGCCGGGATCGGCGATCCGAAGCAGTATGCCGAGATCGTCTTCTGCGGCTATGGCGAGCCGACGATCAGACTCGACGCCATCAAAACGATCTCGCAATGGGTGAAGGCGCACGGCGGCAGAACGCGCATCAACACCGACGGTCACGGCAGCATCATCAACAAACGAAACATCGTGCCCGAACTCGTCGGGCTGATCGATGCAGTGTCGATCAGTCTGAACTCCACCGATCCGCAGCAGTACGGCGAGCTGATGCGCGTCGACGGCGCACGCTTCTTTCCTGCGATGATCGAGTTTGCAAAAGAGTCTGTGCGGCTTCTTCCCAAAGTCATCATGACCGTCGTCGATCTCGATGTGGTTGACAAAGAGAAAGCGCGGCGCTTGGTGGAGGAGGAAATCGGCGCTGTGTTTCAAACGCGGCCCTATTTCTGAAAAATTTGGTCGGGATTTTTTTGGGCACCAAGAAGAGGCGTGGCTATTTGAGACAATGACGTGCGCTCCCATTTGTCATTCTGAACCCTTCGACTTCGCTCAGGGTAAACCCTTCGACTTCGCTCAGGGTAAACTCAGCGAAGCGAAGTGAATGCCGCTTCGCAGGCATCCCTTTGGGAGAATCCAGATCAAGTCACTACGAGGTTCTGGATTCTTCCTGCCTGCTCTACGTGTCGTAGACCGGCTGGCTGGCGGATCTGTCCCGAAGGGATGCCTTCGGCAAAAAACGAGCCTGCTATTGACATGATTCTTCATTCGTGTGTCAACTATTCGTTCCGTCGCTACGCGACGGACGGGTCGTGTACATCAATCTGACCCGACCTTGTCCGAAGGACCCCTCGTATATTCAAAGTTGAATGCCAGACAGATGTTTTGCAATTTCCTGACAAGAGAGCATGAGGACCCCTTGGGTCATCGAACCCGTCCCGAAGTTTATGCTCTTGCCAGGAAAAGTCGTGGAATAACTTCGGGGAAAGGTCGGGCTAGTTTTGTTTTTGCCACTACGTGGCAAGCTTGCATGCACGGCCGTCCCGTAGGGACGGCATGATATTAGGCAGACCATTTATGGTCTGCGCAATAGCCCGGTCACCAAATCGTCACGTAGTGACGAGACGAAACGTGAAGCACAGATGTCACGGTGATGAACAACAAAGGCAACGCCTTTCAATTCCCTCAGAATGACAAGTTCATGCCACGTCATTAGCAGCCTCGCTTCACACAGGCGCCGTGCTGCCGGCAGGCAGGAAGAATCCAGTAACCTGTTCTGGATTCTGGATTCTCCCAAAGGGATGCCTGCGAAGCGGCATTCACTCCGTCCCAACCTGGAAAGCAGTTGGTCCCGACACCGTCGGGACAGAATGACAATCAAAAAAGTATCAACATGTTTTCTCGACGTTTTCGGGAATCACTATCCTGATTCTATTGCGTGTCTTTGCGAGTTGAAGTATATTGGCTCGTGAGCCATTGGCTCGTGAGCCACTGGCTCGTGAGCCGTGATCCTTCTGCCGGCCACCCATTCCATCTCGTCGAACACCGAATGAAAACAGCAGCCTTCCTTCTCATCCTCGCTTCTCGATTTCTCGTCAGCGCGCAAGAACTTCCCGCGAACGTACTCAGACCTCTTCTCACTGCACAAGATCTGCGCGACGCCAAGATGATCTCCAAGTTCTTGATGGACAAGAGCGCAAGCGTGCGCGCCAAAGCTGCGTTTGCCTGCGGCTCGATTCAGGACACTTCTGCGATTCCTCAGCTTCAAACGCTGCTCGCAGAGAAGTACGCCGATGTTCGGCTTGCTGCGGCGTTTGCTCTCGGGCAGCTCAACTACGTGATCGACTCAGTGCAACGGCGATCAGTATCTCTCTCGTTGACGAAGCAATTGAGCCTTGAACGCGAGAACCGCGTCAACCTTCGCATTCTCGAAGCGCTCGGCAAAGTCGGAGACGAGAGGAGTCTCAGCATCCTTGTTGCGGCTGCGGAGAGCTTCCGATCATCCACAGCAAAATCAGAAGCGGCATTGGCGATTGGGCGCTATGCATATCGCGGTATCAAGAGCAAAGTTGCAACAGAGTTCGTGGCGGATCTCCTCGCGCCCTCATTCCGCGGAGAGCATTGGAAAGCCGCGTACGCGCTTATGCGCATTTCAGACGCTTCACTGTTTACCCGGCATGAAGATCAGATTATGCAAGCGGCATCTCACGCAAGCGCCGATGTTCGCATGTTCATCGCAACTGCGCTCGGCAAGATTGTTGCGATGCCGAAAGCAGCCAACGCACTGCTATCGCTTGCGCTCTCCGATCGTGACTGGCGTGTGCGGGTCAATGCTATCAAAGCGCTTGTCCTGGTTGATTCGCGACTGCATCCCCGCTTTCTTCCGCCAATGATTCGCATGACAGCCGACTCCAACCTGCACGTCTCGCTGACCGCCATTGCGACGTTGGGCGACATGAATCTCGGCACTTCAGCTTTTTCGGCCGAATGTCAAAAAGCCTATGTGGAGGTGATGACGGCTTCGCAGTTCTCCGAACGACAGAGAAGGGAGGCTGCAATCGCACTTGGGAAGCTACGACACGCCGAGGCGTATGAGATTCTACAGACGAAGTTTCATCAATCCAATCTCACAAAAGAAAGCTTTGCAGCAGCGATTGCCTTCACTCCGACACGTGATGCCATCGACAAGCTGATCGAGCTTGCACGCGACACTGATCCATCGACGGCCCGCGCGGCGCTGGAGTCGCTGCAACAATGTGCAAAAGCCGCGGGCAGCGATTCGGGCGTGGTCGAGCCGGCGAGAGAGGCTTTCCGTGCAGCGTTGCGATCGCCGGACTTCACAGTCGTCATCACAGCCGCCACCGCGCTTGCCGATTCCGCATTCCTCGATGACGCAGGAATCGCCGCCCTGATTTCGACGCTCCGATCACTCAAAAGTCCGAAAGACAATGAGACGATCATCGCCGTTATGCAAGCGATGGTTGAAGCAAAGCGAACTGAGTTTGTCGCTCCGCTGGAGTCATGTCTGAATGACAGCGATGCACTGATAGCGGAGGAAGCTGCAGAGTCGATTCACACGCTGACCGGAAAATCTCCCTCGTATGTCGCACACGCTGCGCATAAACCGTCGCACACAAATTTCGATTGGGCGTTGATGGAGGAAGTGAGGCGCAATCCATTCGTCAACGTGCGCACGAACAAAGGAGCGTTCAAGATTCGACTGCTCGTTGACGAGGCGCCGTTCACGTGCATCAGCTTTGCATCTCTCATCCAACAAAAATTCTTCGACGGAAAACTGTTTCATCGCGTCGTTCCGAATTTCGTGATACAGGGCGGCGATCCCCGCGGCGACGGATGGGGAGGGCCGGACTATTACATCCGATCTGAATTTGGATCTGAACATTACACACGCGGCACTGTCGGAGTTGCCAGCTCAGGCAAAGACACGGAAGGCTGTCAGTGGTTTGTCACACATTGCAGCACACCGCATCTCGATGGCCGCTACACGATCTTTGGAAAAGTGGTTTCGGGGATGGAGATTGTTGATCTGATTCAGATCGGCGACAGAATTGAGGCGATGAGTTTCTAACGAGGAATTGTCATTCTGAGGCTCGCTTCTTAGAGCCGAAGAATCCAGAACCTTGTTTACACCTGTGATGCCTGTTCTGGATTCTTCACTTCGTTCAGAATGACAATAAGAAGCATGCGTCATTCGCCCAAATTGCCACGCTTGCTCTCGGCGCGGTCAATGAACTCAGAATGACGAACCCCGCGTGATGTTAGCAGCACTGAGTCCCGATGTAACTGCAATGACTGTGAAGCAACAGCGCTGCGTAAATCAGAGTCTCTTCTTTCGATACTCTTCATAAGTGGATTGATGCTCGGGATCCATCGTGGCGAGTTCAAGAAAGATTCTGGGATCGGAATAGCCGATGAGAAGCTCGGCGACTTCCTGATACTTTGCTCCGAAGAACACACGAATCACCTGGTTTCTCGGATCGGCAGCCTTGCGCACTTCGCCAATTGCTCTGATGGCAGACGCGATGTGGTCGAGTGCCTGTTCTTTCGAATCGGTAAGCGAATCGAGTCCTGCGAAGTGGTACTTGTACGAAGCTGATCTCACCGGCGCGAACTTCGCATTCAACACTTCCTCAATGAGTTGCAGACGACTGTAGCCGCTCTTCGCGGGCTGCCAGCCTTTTGCCCCCGATGTGCGCGCGAGGCTCGCGATGTCTGCCGCCTTCTGGAAGAACGTCGTGCCGGACATTTCGATGTACGAATCGTAATCGTACCCGATCACGAGCAGCATGTAAAAATCAAGAAAGCTTGTCAGGTCGCTGAACGAATACAGATTGTGATTCAACGGGCGCCCTTTGACGTACATGAAGTCCCAGGCATCATCAACCAAACGCAGCATGGCGCTTTTGCCGCCATTGAACACAGTGCGTGAGCTTCCGATGAATGCTTGTGCTGAGTACCGGTTGTCGCCGACGACTGACTGCACGTTGATCTCCAGCGTGCACTCGATTTTTTCATCGAGCACTTCGGGTCCCCATTTGTAATTGTTGACGTACTCCCGAACGTCGGACTCGAACGTTGCCAGGAGATCTTTGCTTGCAGCAGGCACCGACTCATAATTGACGCGGACAACGCAGTTGACTTCCTGGGCTGCGAGAGGTTGAACAAAGAGAATCACAAGGAGGCTGAACGACGAAAGGAGAATTCGAGCATGCATTGATTGGCCAAGACGTAGTTTAACTTGTCGTAATATACTTTTTTATCCGACGGTGTTCAATACAATCTTTCCAAACGCTATTTCGGAATCGCAATCACTTCGAATTCACAGACAGCAATGGAGGAAGTATGAGACACGTACTGCTTTTCGTTTGCTTGTGTTTCTTTGCCCAGATTTCTTATCCGGCGTTTGAACGAACGAATCAGGGGAGTCGCTCAACCGCGCTTGGCGGCTCACCTGTTGCATTGCACCGAAACGAGTGGGCAGCCTCTGCCAATCCTGCCGCACTCACGTCTATCACCCAACGAACACTCTCTGTCTTCTACACGCCGCGACCGTTCGAAATGCAAGAACTTTCGCATGGAGCAATCAGCTTCATCGAGCCGACTTCATTTGGAAC
>JACRFA010000214.1 GCA_016218065.1 Ignavibacteriota bacterium
CAGGGTGTTCTCCCCATAAACCTTTCACGCCTGGCAGTAACGGGTTGTTCCTATGCCGGGAAGATGGCGCTCTATGCCGGAGCGTTTGACGAGCGTATTGCACTTACCATTTCCCAGGAGTCAGGTGGCGGCGGCGCTACATCGTGGCGTTACTCGCAGACCGAGCCGGCGGGAACTGTGGAAACGCTCGGTGCTACGAGTCATCAGTGGTTTCGCGAGGAGATGTTCCAGTTTGCCGGCGCCAATGTTTCAAAGCTGCCGGAGGATCATCATGAGCTGATGGCAATGTGTGCACCCCGCGCGTTGTACGCTACGGCAAACCCGGATTACACATGGCTGTCAAATCCATCGTGCCACGTGTGCAGTCGAGCTGTTCAGCAAGTCTATAATACTCTTGGCATCGCTGAGAGGTTTGGCTTTTCCGTTGTCGGTGGACATTCGCATTGTTCTGTCCCGGGCAACCAGATACCGGAAGTTGAAGCCTTTGTGGAGAAGTTCCTTCTCGGCAACAACTCAGTGAATACGAACATTGCTACTACTCCCTATACTATCGATCTTACTCCCTGGATTACGTGGACCAATCCGACGCTCGCTAACGACACGACTCTTTTTACATCGTTAGTCTATCCTGTAGATCGTCAGTCTGCCCTGGATACAGCCATCACATTTCGATGGAACAAAATTGAAGGTGTGCAAAGATATTTTATCCAGTTGTCCACAGACCCGGCATCTCACAATATTGTGAAGAGTGATTCAACGACAGACACACTAGCAACATTCATTGGCTTGCTCGATAGTACACGATACCATTGGCGCGTTCAGGTAAGAAATGCAACGGGGTTAGGCCCATGGAGTAATGTCTGGAGCTTCTTTACAACCGCGTCTCTGCCGACGAAGCCGCAACTTGTTTCCGCTGCTCTCAATCAAACCGGCTTCGTTACGTTTCTGTGGAGGAAAGAACCCGTTGCCGATCAATATCTGCTCCAAACATCGATCGCACTATCGTTCTCGCCCATCTTTCGGTCAGCGTCAACTTCTGATACTGGAAAGACTCTATCGTTCTTTCGAGAAGGATTGCCGTACTACTGGCGGGTTCAAGCGGAGAATGCCGCCGGTCCCGGACCGTGGAGCGATGTCGGCAGCTTTACGTTGTTCTATGCTCCGACGGATCTTGTTCTGCAAAGAAGTGTGTCAAATGAAATCACTCTTACCTGGAGTGATAACTCAACCGTCGAGGAAGGATATGTGATTGAACGTAAGCAGAGTCCGCAACCATCTTTTGTAGTGCTCGATACGTTGCACGGAAGCGGCAATACGTATGTGGACAGCACAGTAGAAGTACATCAAGCCTATACGTATAGAGTAAAGGCATTTCGCGGATCAATGGAATCGGGCTACAGCAACGAGGCTTCTTTGACAGTAGGTGTCAATGAAGGAGAAGGACTGCCGAAAGAGTATTCGTTAGGTCAGAACTATCCGAATCCGTTCAATCCGAGTACAACTATTCGCTACGCCCTCACCCCTCTACGAGGCGGTACGCCCGTCACCTCTCCCTCAGGGAGAGGGGAGAAAGGGGTGAGGGTCTCACTCAAGATCTACGATCTTCTCGGGCGCGAGGTGGCAACGTTGGTGAATGAAGTGAAGCAGCCCGGCGAGTACACAGTCCAGTGGGATGCACAAGGAGTCTCGGGTGGAGTATATTTCTATAGATTGCGATCAGGTGATGCTTCGGCTAGTTCAGAACACAGCCCTTCGGCAGGCTCAGGACAGAGCTTTGTACAAACGAAGAGGCTCGTTGTGGTGAAGTGAGAAAGAAATGAAACAGTGAAAATCTATTAGATGATTAGGGAAGAATCATGATGTCATTCAGATCTGCAACAGATACTCTTTCTAATAACAGACTGTTTCAAACCCTGCGCCATGTGCATCGCGCCTTTCCATTTTTGATTCTCGCACTTTTCACATCTTCTGCTTCTGCGCAGAAATGGGTTGGAACCTGGAGTACCCCGGAGCAACTCGTTGAACCGGGCAACAATCCCCCCAGCCCCGGACTGACCAACAACACGCTTCGCCAAATACTCCGCGTTTCGATTGGCGGAGATAGTCTGCGGATGAAGTTCTCGAACGAATTCAGTACGCAGGCAGTAACATTGAATGCAGTTCACATTGCCATCTCGATGGGAGGAGGCATAATCGATTCGAGCACTGATCGGGAATTGCGCTTCAGTGGGAATCCCTCAATCACAATGGCGCCGGGCGCCGCGGTTATGTCCGATCCCTTTCAGTTTGCATTGCCGCCGCTGACAGATGTTGCGATCACGATCTATTTCGGCGGCACGTCAACGAGTGTGACCGGTCATCCTGGTTCGAGAACCACCTCGTATCTGCTGACAGGAAATCAAGTCACCAGGGTGAATTTTTCCGCAGCGGTGCGAACGGATCATTGGTATGTCATCAACACGATTGATGTACTCGCGCCCGACACGGCAGCCGCAGTCGTCATGCTCGGTAATTCGATTACTGATGGAAGAGGTTCAGGAACGAACTTACAGAACCGCTGGCCCGATGAAGTGGCGCGACGTCTGCAGGCGAACACCGGTACTCGACACGTTGCGGTTCTCAATCAGGGAATTGGCGGAAATTGTGTGCTGCGTACATGCTTGGGTCCTTCTGCCGTGAGTCGGTTTCAACGCGACGTGATTGGGCAGCGTGGCGTGAAGTGGTTGATCATCCTTGAAGGAATCAACGACATCGGCGGGGCGTCGGGAAGCGGAATAGGAAACAACCTTATCAGCGCGTACCGACAGATGATAGACACTGCTCATGCTCATGGTATTCTTGTGTATGGAGCAACACTGCTTCCCATGGGTGGGTCTTCGTACTATTCAACTGCGCATGAAGCGGAACGACAAATCGTCAATCAGTGGATTCGCACAAGCGGCGCCTTTGATGCTGTCATTGATTTCGATGTGGCGATGCGTGATTCGAACAATCCCATCAACCTGCGCCCCGACGGTGATTCGGGAGATCATCTCCATCCAAACGAAACCGGACACAGGATAATGGGGGAGGCTGTTGATCTCAATCTGTTCGCAAGCAGCGCGACGGGCGTGGACAATGCAATGGAAGCGCCTGAGGGTTTTGTGTTACGACAGAACTATCCGAATCCGTTTAACCCGAGTACGACTATTCGATATGCCCTCACCCCCGTCCCCTCTCCCTCAGGGAGAGGGGAGAAAGTCTCTCTCAAGGTCTACGATTTGCTCGGAAGAGAAGTCGCAACGCTCGTGAATGAAATCAAACAGCCGGGTGAGCATACGGTGCAATGGAACACGGAAGAACTTGCGAGCGGCGTGTACTTCTATCGGATGATGGCTGGAAGTTACGTGCAAACGCGAAAGCTTGTGTTGCAGAAGTGAAAGCAGGATGAGCGCATAATGCCGGAGAATTATCGTGAACAGCAGTGAACTACGGATCGCAAATTCATGAATCTACTTTCCACGAAAAAATCGAAGAAGAATTCCGCTATGACAAAACAATACGCCTTGCTCCTCTTCACGTTTATGTTCACTCCATTCGCCATCAACGCCCAGCAAACAGTGAACACGCTCGTGGTTCACGCCGATGCGCCGAAGGACACCATCAGCAAAAACATCTACGGACAATTTGCTGAACATCTCGGTCGCTGCATTTACGGCGGCATCTGGGTTGGCGAGAACAGCTCCATACCCAACACACGCGGCATGCGCAACGATGTCGTTGACGCTTTGAAGAAAATCAAGGTCGCCGCCATTCGGTGGCCCGGTGGTTGCTTTGCCGATGAGTATCATTGGAGAGACGGCATCGGTCCGCGTACGAGTCGTCCGACAATGGTGAATACGAATTGGGGCGGCGTAACCGAAGACAACAGCTTCGGCACGCATGAGTTCATGGATCTGTGCGAGCAGGTTGGCGCAGAGCCGGTGATTTGCGGAAACATCGGAAGCGGCACGGTGAAAGAAATGTCGGAATGGGTTCAGTACCTCACGTCCGACGGCGACAACCCGATGACCGAGCTGCGGAAGAAGAATGGAAGGGAGAAACCCTGGAACGTGAAATTCTGGTTTGTGGGAAATGAAACGTGGGGATGCGGCGGCATCATGTCGGCTGAACATTATGCCAACGAGTTGGGAAGATACTCCTACTTCCTGAAAAACTACGCCGACAACAAGCTCTACAAGATTGCTTCCAGCGGACTTCCTGAGGATTACGCTTGGACTGAAACGGTCATGAAAAAGTGGAGACACACGGATAGCACGACGGGCGGTTGGCTGACCGGCTTCATGAGCGGATACTCTTTGCATTTCTATACAGTGAACGACTGGAGCAAGAAAGGATCGGCGACGAATTTTACTGAGAACGATTGGTTCGCGACTCTATCGAAAACGTTAGAGATGGATGAGTTGATTACAAGACATTCTGCAATCATGGACAAGTATGATCCGCAGAAGAGGATCGGCGTGACTGTAGATGAGTGGGGCAATTGGTTTGACGTGGAGCCGGGAACGAATTCTTCCTTCCTCTACCAGCAAAACTCTCTGCGCGATGCAATGGTCGCGGCTTTGAACCTCAATATCTTTCACATGCACACTGATCGTGTGACGATGACGAACATTGCGCAGATGGTGAACGTGCTGCAATCAATGATTCTCACCGACAAGGAGAAGATGCTTCTCACGCCAACATATCACGTCTTCGATCTGTACAAGGTGCATCAGGATGCAGTTGTTCTTCCGTTCGAGTTGGCGTCGGAAGACTATGAGCTGAGCGGAAAGAAGATCCCTGCCATCAGCGCAACCGCTTCGGTGGATGCGGCGGGATTGCTGCACATCAATCTCGTCAATGTGAATCCGAAGAAGAGCATTACTGTGCGCTGCACGATAAAGGGAGTGACGCCGAAAGTCCTCTCCGGCAAAGTACTTACATCCGACAAGATGCAAGACCACAATACGTTTGAGCAGCCGGAGAAAGTCGGGACCAAGCAGTTCACCGGATTCAAGGCGGCGGGAGATGAGTTGCGCGTAGACTTGCCGTCGAAGTCCATCGTCGTGATTGAATTGAAAAAGTAGAAACTACATTCTGAGTCCCGACGGCTTATGGCGGGACGAAGGGGCTAGCAGGGTGTGAAATAGGCTCTCATGTCATTCCGAAGGAGCGAAGCGACTGAGGAATCTCTTTCTCTTTTTGGATCAGATTCCTCACCCCGCCAAAGAGCGTCGGGGTTCGGAATGACATTGATCTCAGTCTTTCAACAGCTTGCTAGAACTGAACATTTTGCAAAATAATTGGGTGCTTCATGACAAAGTTGTTTCAAAACGGCTGTGTGTGTTTGTTCTGCATGGTCTCGCTCGTGCAGGTTCGCGCTCAAACGTACTCCGTCACCGGCAACGTCTCGAGTCCACTTCTGCCGGTTCGGTACGCTTCGGTGACGTTCGTGGATGTGAATGACACCACACGAAAATTCTCGGCGCTGACCGACACGATTGGGAATTATCGGATGGACATTGTCTCGGGCGTTGCGTCGTCTGATAAACTGCCCGAAGGGTTTGCGCTCTACCAGAACTACCCGAATCCATTTCTCACGACGACAGCAATTGGCTATCAACTCGATAAACAATCCGATGTTGTGGTGACTGTGTACGACATTCTGGGAAGGGAAGTCAAGCGATTTGCACTCGGCGCGCAGCAAGCAGGTGTACACGACGTTCGGTGGGATGGCAGAACCGATCTCGGCAGGAAAGTCGCAGCGGGAATTTACCTCTACCGCCTGCAAACGAAGCACGGGTCGCAAGTGAAGAAAATGCTCTTCGGGATTGGAGAACGCAGCGCGCCGTTGGCGACGATAGGCTCTTCAGTGATGGGAACAGCAGTGACAACTCCCGCAAAGGCGTTTGTGGTTGGTGGTACCTACACAGTGAAGATTGAAAACCGCGACAGCACGTTCCCGCCGATCTCATCAACGCAATTCAGCAACGTGACTGTGCAAAGCGATACGACGCTGAACTACACGGTTAGCACCAACAATTTCTTTCCGGCAGTCGTCTATCTCGATAGCGTGCAGCAATACATTCGGGGCTTCGGCGGCGCGAACATTCTCCCGTGGCGTCCCGATATGACAGTGGCTGACGTTGACAAATGCTTTGGATCCGGTCCGGGGCAAATCGGGATGACGATTCTTCGGCTGCGCGTACCGAACAGCGCATCGGAGTTTGCTCCGCAGGTGGCTACCGCCCAGCGCGCAATTGCAAATGGTGCGATTGTCATGGCGTCGCCGTGGTCGCCGCCGGCATGGATGAAAAGCAACAACAATATCGTTGGCGGTCATCTGAATGACACATCGTATGCTTCGTACGCGCTGCACCTCAAGTCGTTCGTTGATTTCATGTGGAGCAACGGCGCTCCATTGTATGCCATCTCGGTGCAGAACGAACCCGACATTACAGTGACCTACGAATCGTGTGATTGGGACTCGGCGCAGATGCGCAAGTTTGTGAGGAACAATGCATCCACTATTGGCACGAGAGTCATCGTTCCCGAATCATTTCAATTCAGGCGTCCCATCTCCGACGCGATACTGAACGATGCGGTCGCCGCGGCGAACGTTGCGATCATCGGTGGACATATCTACGGCGGCGGTCTCGCGCCGTATCCGCTTGCAGTCAGCAAGGGCAAAGAGATCTGGATGACGGAACATCTGATTCTCGATACGATGTGGACTGACGCACTCGGCACGGGAAAGGAAATCAACGACGTCATGAACGCGGGAATGAGCGCGTATCTCTGGTGGTACATCAAACGCTTCTACGGTCCGTTCAGCGAAAGCGGCAATATCACGAAGCGCGGCTACGTCATGTCGCAGTATGCGCGGTTCATTCGTCCCGGATTTTCGAGAGTTGCTTCAACCGTTGTTACTCGTTCGTCTATTGACGTGACCGCGTACAAACGCGATGCGAAGATCGTCATCGTAGCGTTGAACAGAACGCTGAATGTGGTTACTCAGTCGTTTGTTCTCAAAAACGGAGCTGCTGCGTCGTTCGCGCGGTACGTTACGTCGGCAACGAAGAGCTGCGTTCAAGAAGGCGACGTCGCGGTGCGTACGAACTCGTTCACCGTTACGCTCGATGCGCAGAGCGTGACGACGTTTGTGTCAAATTGAGTGAGAGCGTTCTTTGTAGGGACACCTGTCTGCCGAAAGGCAGGCGACTCCGTCGTGTCCTTTCTTGAGCAAACTCGTTGGGACATTCCAAAACATGAGCTACGAGAGTCGGCAAAGATGACTAAGCGAGGACATGCCGGAGGCATGTCCTCGCTACAACTCCATAGTGCAGGGTTTGACCATCTGATGAAGAGTCCAACCGTGAAAGAGTGCCATAACCAATCTGTTTATTGTTAGAATATCGAATAACATCGGAACCAAAATCTCATGCATCGAAAACACAATCAGCATACTCGACTCGCCCTTTCGATCCTATTGCTCATATCTGTTTCATCGCTCGCGCAGGTGCGTCTTCCTCGTCTCGTCAGCGACGGGATGGTCCTGCAACGAAACGCCGACGTGAAGATCTGGGGCTGGGCTTCTCACGGCGAGAAAGTTTCCGTACGATTTGTGGACTCGACCTACTCTACGATCACCGACAGCAGCGGATCGTGGAGTGTTACGCTTGCGCAACTGCAGCCGGGCGGACCGCATGACATGCAGATTCGAGCGAGCGATTCAGTAACGATTCACGACATACTCATCGGCGATGTCTGGGTTTGTTCGGGACAATCGAATATGGAATTGCCGATGAAGCGCGTCAGACCGCTGTACGAAAATGAAATTGCCGCCGCCAACAATTCGCAAATCAGACAGTTTGCCGTTCCGCAACAATATGATTTCAACAAACCTCATGATGACTTGACCGCGGGGAGCTGGAAGAGCGTAACGCCCGAAAACGTTCTCGACTTCTCGGCGGTCGCGTACTTCTTTGCAAAAGAAGTGTACGAGCGGCACAAGATTCCGATTGGATTGATTCATTCAAGTCTCGGCGGCTCCCCCGCGCAATCGTGGATGAGCGAGGAGGCGCTGAAAGCATTTCCGACTTACTACGAGGAAGCACAACGCTTCAAAGACTCAACGTTGATTCAGCAAATCGAAACCTCAGACCGGACGAGAATCAATGCGTGGTACACGTTGCTTCGGCAAAAGGACAAAGGCTATTCGAACCCACGACAGGAATGGCTCGCTACGAAGGTAAAGACTTCCGGGTGGTCAACGATGAACGTACCGGGCTATTGGTACGAGACGAAGATCGGCGATGTCAATGGCGTGGTATGGTTCAGAAAAACAATCACGCTGCCTGCGTCGGCTGCCGGCAAGCAGGCGAAACTGATTCTCGGGAGAATTGTGGATGCCGACTCGGTGTTTGTCAACGGTGTGTTCATCGGGACGACGAGCTACCAGTATCCGCCGCGCAGGTACGAGATTCCACCGAAAGTACTGAAGCGAGGACAAAACACGATCGTCGTTCGCGTCATTAACAGCAGCGGGCATGGCGGCTTCGTGCCGGACAAGCCGTACGAACTTATCGTTGATGATGTCAAGATTGATCTCAAAGGAAAATGGCAATGTCGGCTGGGCGCTACGATGACTCCGTTGGCGAGCCAGACGTTCATCCGGTGGAAACCATTGGGCTTGTACAATGCGATGCTCGCGCCTCTGTTCAACTATCGCATCAAAGGCGTCATCTGGTATCAGGGCGAATCAAACACCAGAAGACCTGTTGAATACCGGGAATTGTTTCCCGCAATGATCCGAAACTGGAGAAGCGATTGGAAACAGGGGGAATTTCCATTCCTGTTTGTCCAGCTGACGAACTTCATGGAATCGAAAAGCCAACCCTCAGAAAGTGAATGGGCGCTGCTTCGAGAGTCGCAACTCAGAACATTGTCACTGCCAAACACGGCAATGGCTGTCACGATTGATATCGGCGAGTGGAACGACATTCACCCACTGAACAAGAAAGATGTCGGCAAGCGTCTTGCGCTCGCAGCGGAGAAAGTCGCTTACGGTAATGGAGCTATCGTGAGTTCAGGTCCGCTCTATCAATCCATGAGGACCGACAGCAATAAGATTGTTGTGAAGTTCTCTGAGATCGGAAGCGGCTTGACAACAAAAGATGGAGCGGAACTTAAGCAGTTCGCAATCGCGGGGGCGGACAAAAAATTTGTGTGGGCACACGCGAGAATCGAAGGCGACGAAGTGATTGTATGGAACGAGAGCGTTGCAACCCCGGTCGCCGTGAGATATGCGTGGGCTGATAATCCTGAAGGTGCAAACCTCTGCAACAAGGAAGGATTGCCCGCGTCGCCGTTTAGAACGGATGAATGGTAGATTACATTCTGAGTCCCGATGATTTCTATCGGGACGAAGAATCTGTATGCATGAATCTAATAGTATGCAACATCCATCAATGAGGATCTTTTTCAAGGAGAGAGTAATGTCAAACAGCTATACCAACCACGTATCAATCACGATCAAACTCGCGGTCGTCTTCTTCCTCGCGTTCATCATCTCGACATCGACTCTCGCGCAAATTCAAACCAACGTTCCTGCGCTGAAGAACGTGTACGCGAGAGATTTCACCATCGGCTGCCTCTTGTCGTATCCGCATGTTGGTTTTGCGACTGATCCGCCTGTGCCCGGGCAATCAAGCGTCGTTGATACGAACGGCGGCTACTTGGTACGATTCCACATGAACTCGATGTCGCCGGGCAATAACATGAAGCCGCAGTACACGGTCAACATTACTGCAAGCGCGGCTGCGTATGCGGCAGCGGCAACTCAAGCGGAAAGAGATTCAATTGACATCCATCCAACCATACAATTCAACGGCAACCTGATAGCGCAACTCAATTGGGCGCAGAGACAAGGATTCAGGTTTCGCGGACATACATTAGTTTGGTATAGCCAGACACCAGGCACATCGTTCTTCCGCTCCGGATATACAAGCGGTGGAACACGGTTGACGAAAGTGAGGATGACCGAGCGCATGGGCAACTACATCAACGAGGTCATTCGGTTGCTTCATCAAAGTTGGCCCGGGTTGTTGATGGCATTCGATGTGGTGAATGAGGCTGTGAACGACAACGGCACGTTTCGCACTGCAAGCAATGAATGGTACACGACGTTTGGCGATACAACATTCGTGATGAAAGCGTTCGAGCTTACACGCGCTGCTGCCGTCCAATACGGCGAGACGCAAATCAAACTCTACTACAACGATTACAACACGCATCTTTCCGCGAAAGCAGACGGCATCGTGCGACTCTGCGCTCCGATCTTCCAGGCAGGACTGCTCGATGGCATCGGCATGCAAGACCATGACGCGAATGCATCGCCGACAGCGGAACAATGGATCGCAACCTACAACAAGTTCGCTCCGATCTGTTCCGAGATGTCCGTTACCGAATTGGATGTGAACCCCGGCAGCGGCACACCAACGCCCGCCTCGTTGATCACCCAGGCGAAGCAGTACGCGATGCTCTTCAAGTGCTTTGTCGAGCGAAGCGCGAGATCGGGACGGGGCAAACTCGTCAACGTTTCAAAGGATGGGCTGAACGATTCGTTGGCGTTTGTTCGCAATGCTTCGTTGTGGACAAGGACCGACTCGTGCAAGCTGGCATTCTATGCCGCAGCGAACGTCGGCATCAACTACAACGGACTCGATTCTCTCATTCGACATGGCGATACGCTGCAGCAGAACAACTACACTCCATCTTCGTGGACGCGATTTGCGTCGGCGCTCGCGTCGGGACGGACAGCGCGGAATCGCAATTACACCAACGCTATTCCCGCCGACACTTTGTTGGGCATTGCAAGGGATTCGCTGCAAGCCGGCATCAGTGGATTGATTGTAACATCTGTTGGTCCTACTGACGGAAACACCCCCAATGTCTTTGCACTCGAGCAGAACTATCCGAATCCGTTTAACCCCACAACAGAGATCAGATATCAGATGTCAGAGGTCAGACACGTTACGCTGAAGATTTTTGATCCACTTGGTCGCGAGGTTGCGACGTTGGTGAATGAGGTGAAGCAGCCGGGAATCTATTCGGTGCAATGGAATGCAGATGGAGTCGCATCGGGAATATATCTGTATCGGATTGAGTCGGGTAGTTTCGTTCAAACGAAGAAGATGGTGCTTCTGCGGTGAGGGGGAAGAGATGCAAAGTGAAGAATGAAAAATGAAAAATGAAAAATGAAAGAGGTTCAGGATTCAAGATTCAGAAGGATACACTCATGATGTACACAAAGCATCAATTCAGTTTTCAATCACACTTAATTCAGAATTCCGGCAGATTCAGCAGGATAGCTGTCGCCTTTCTTCTCGTCGCTTTGTTTTCCGCTTCGGCGTTCTCGCAGCCGTTGGCTCAGGGCAAAAGCAAATTCCTGGGTGTCGGGACTGGCAGCAACATCTGGTCGGGACTGCATTTGTATTGGAATCAGATCACGCCGGGCAACGACGGCAAGTGGGGATCAGTCGAAGGTACGCAAGGGCAATTCAACTGGACGAATCTCGACAACATCTACAACTACACCATCAACAGAAGCTTTCGCTACAAACATCACACGCTCGTGTGGGGACAGCAGCAGCCGTCGTGGATTGGCTCGCTCGACTCTGCCGCGCAGCGTGCGGCAGTCGTGAATTGGATTCAGAACGTCGGGCAACGCTACGGAAGCATGGCAATGGTGGATGTTGTGAACGAACCGTTTCATGCGGTGCCTGTGTACGCGAACGCGTTGGGCGGCGCCGGAGTGTCAGGCTACGATTGGGTGATCACGTCGTTCCGGTTGGCGCGGCAGTATTGTTTTCCAGGAGTGAAGTTGATTCTGAACGAGTACAATGTTCTGCACAGCAACACTGTCACGACCAACTACATCAGACTGATCG
>JACRFA010000212.1 GCA_016218065.1 Ignavibacteriota bacterium
CTGCGCAGCAGTCACGTGATCTTGCACCGTCGCATGAATCGTCGTATAAATTCCTCGAGTTACAGGCAGCAGATGAGGAACAAAACTGAAGCTGGCATCGACGCCGCTCAATGTTTTGAGATATTGTTGGATTTCCGGGATGTGCTGGTGACTTCCAACTTTGTACGCTCTCACACTCTCATTCACCTCCGCAAACAACATCTTTTCGCTCAGCGACTTCCCCGCACCTGACGTTCCGCTGTACGAGGTTATTCCTATGCCTGATGACTCAAGCAATCCATTCCTCAGTAACGGAAGCACCGGTAGGAGTATGCTCGTCGGGTAGCAGCCAGGATTGGCGATAAGCTGAGCGGTCGCAATTGTCTCACAGTTCCACTCCGAAAGCCCGTACACTGATCTCGCCAGATACTCCCCCGCGGTATGTGCATGCCCGTAGTATTCTCGGTACGTTTCTGAATCGCTGAGACGAAAGTCTCCGCCAAGATCAATCACTCGAATCCCCGCGGCAAGAGTCTCAGGTACGATGTCCATTGCTTGTCCGGAAGGAAGCGCAACGAACAGAACGTCGATTCCAGAGAGCGCCTCAACACCGAACGGCTCAATGTCGTGCGAGATCATCTTTCGCAACGAAGGATGAACGTCTTCGATCCGTTTTCCCTGAGACGCATTGCCGAACAGCTTCGCTATCTGCACACGCGGATGCGCGACCAAGAGTCGTAACAACTCAAGGCCCGAATACCCCGACGCACCGACAATACCCACCTGAATCATCGCAGCAACTCTGCACACTCCATGAACGCAATACACTCACTGTACTTTCATCTTGCATGATTATACAATAATCTGTATAGTTATGCAAGACATTTCTCATTCTCTTTGGTAAAGACTATGACACTGCACGAACGCGAAGAAGCCTCTCTCCTTCATACCTACAAACGACTACCTATCGTCGTCTCACACGGGCAAGGAGTATATCTCTACGACACGAATGGCAAGTCCTACCTCGACTTCCTTGGGGGAGTTGCCGTCAACGCTTTGGGTTACGGCCACGACGGAATCCTGCAGGCGATCACGCAACAGGCGAGCCGCTACATCCATGTCTCTAACTACTTCGTGCAAGAGCCGCAGGTTGAGTTGGCCGAACGACTGCGCAAGATTACAGGTTACGAGCGGGTCTTCTTCTGCAACAGCGGCGCCGAAGCAATCGAAGGCGCGCTGAAGCTTATCAGAAAGTGGGGGAACAACAACAATCGGCAGACGATCATCAGCATGCAGGACAGCTTTCATGGCCGCACGATGGGCGCGCTTTCGGTGATGTCAAATGTAGATTACCGCGATGGCTTCGGCCCGTATCTCGATGGCTGCCTGAGCATTCCCTTCAATAACATCAACGCACTTGAGGCTCACGTCAACGAGAATACCGTAGCGGTGATGTTGGAATGCATTCAGGGCGAAGGCGGTATCAATGAGGTGAAGCCGGAGTTTGTGCAGCGACTGCAAGAGTTGCGCGAGCAGTTCGGATTCCTGCTCGCGGTCGACGAAGTTCAATCAGGACTCGGACGCACGGGGAGATTTTTGGCAAGCGAACACTTCGGCCTCGCACCGGACATTGTCACACTTGCAAAGCCGCTCGGTGGTGGTCTTCCTCTTGGAGCAATCCTCGTGAATGACAAATTGAAAGATGTTCTTCAGCCCGGGAATCATGGAACAACGTTCGGCGGAAATCCGGTCGCGTGCGCGGCAGGAAATGTTGTGCTGCGCGAACTTCTCGGAAGTGGACTATTGGAGAACGCGGCCCGAGTCGGTTCGTATCTGATTGAAAAGCTGAAGGCATTGCAGGCTGAGTTGCCTGATTGCATTCGCGAGGTTCGCGGCAAAGGACTGATGGTGGGAGTTGAATTAGTATTTCCGGGAAAGCAAGTAGTCGACGCATTGCTTGAGAAAGGAATCATCCTCAACTGCACACACACGAATGTCCTTCGGTTCGTCCCGCCGCTGATCGTCGAGCCGGCTCACATTGATGTGGTCTATGCAAATCTTCGGCTCGTGTTGCAGGCTATTCAGCCGGCGAGCGAAATTTCTCGTTGATTCGCACGAAGAATTTGGATACATTGATGCAGAAAAATCGGGGCGTAGCGCAGCCCGGCTAGCGCGCTTGGTTCGGGACCAAGAGGTCGGGGGTTCGAATCCCCCCGCCCCGACGAAAAAAAGAGCATGGAGGAAAGAACTCGATGCTCTTTCTTTTTTTGATGACGCTTGGTCGGCACCAAGAGGTCGGGGGTTCTCCCGCAGGACTCCTTTCACGAAGTGATGCCTTTGGCAGGAGGAATCCCCCCGCCCCGACGAAAAAAAGAGCATGGAGGAAAGAACTCGATGCTCTTTCTTTTTTTGATGACACTTGGTCGGCACCAAGACGTCGGGGGTTCTCCCGCAGGGACTCCATTTCACGAAGTGATGCCTTTGGCAGGAGGAATCCCCCCGCCCCGAAATGCTGATCTATTGACTTGCCTCTGCTCTCAACGTATATTCTCAGCAGGACCACACAAACTGACACCGTACTGGGGCGCTCTTCGTCAAGACATGAGAGCCTGGTTTCTTCAACTCTCGCATCATCCTCCGCAGCCACAACTTCTTCCGACACGGTGAAGAACTTCTGAGCGAAAGATTTCATTCATCTGCAAAGTTTTTCTGTTCTTCGACATTTTCGACCGGCTTGAAGCAAGCGCGCTTCTCGTCAGTTACAATTCTCACTTTCACTCCGCACTTCACTTCCATCAAGCCGGCTGAACTTCTGAAAATCATCGGACATGACGCTGCGTGTTCTCAAGGTGTTGAATCGGTCCGTATGATGCTCTAGCTGCTACATCACACATCACTAACAAGGGAGTTGCCATCAAAGCTCTCGCCGCCGTGATAGTTGGATTCGCGTGCTGTTGGATCGGAATTGGGGATCTCGCGGCATTTCCTTCTGTGGCCATGATCGCTTCGCTGTTTTGCGGATTCGCGCCAATCCTTGGTTTGGGTCTCCTTATCCTCGCAGATGTCATTCTCATCACCCTTCTCGTCGATACTGCCGAAAAAATATTTGCCGATGTCGCTGATGACGCGGCGCCCGGACGAGAACGAAAAAGTAAGTGGCGCCGCGTCGCTCGTTTCCTCCCTCATCAACCTCCACACTACCTTTCACTGAAAGAACATAGTCCGCCGACGGTTCCTTCTCTGCAGTAGACAATTACGACCACCGAGACCAGACGAATCTCTGATTTGTTTTTGGCAACCTCGTCAAGGCAGCACTACATGTCTGCCTGCCGGTCTACGACTCGTAGAGAAGGCAGGGCGCGAAGCCTGCCCGACTCGTTGAACTCCGATGGTCGAAGACTCGACTACGACCCACAGGGGCTCGTCGAGCAGGCGGGTGCATCAGTCAACCTCGGCGCGAAGACCGTCGCCCAAGTCTCGGCTGTTTTCTTATGAGCTGTCGCGCGGGTCAAATTGGGTAATCAACATAAGTCTCACCATTCACCAACAAAAGGAGGACGCAATGAAACCAAGACTACAGTGTTGGAGGGTAGCTGCATCTTTCGTGCTGCTTTGTTTTTGCGCACGGATGGTCGCGGCGCAAACGCAGGACTCAGTTTACGTGAGTTTCACTTCCATCGGCATAGCGGGTCCTCTCACAACAGTCGGCGGAGTGTTGCATGCCGACGATTGCGACTCAGTGCGCATTCTGAGTCTCATCTTCACATGGCATGATCACTTTCCGCCCTACCAGGTGCAGCCCCTCGATTGGTCGGCAAGTAATGGCACCAATGTCCCTAAGAATTTTCCCTTGCCGCCCACAGCGCCGGGATTCCCGGAAGATGTTCACCTCGTGTATGTCGTCTATCCCGATGGCACGACGCAGAATCTTGATGTTGAGTCGCTCGTGCCCGGGCAGTCGTATCAACTGGCGCCCGGTTGCCCACCCGTTCCTGTCCAGCTTGCTTCCTTCACCGGAGTCATCATCAGCAATGGCGTGCGGCTTGATTGGATGACAGTGAGTGAAGTGAACAACTATGGCTTCATCGTGCAGAAGCGACGCCTCGCTGAGTTGGACTGGAGCGCGATCCCGAACTCATTTGTTGCGGGCCATGGAACGACAAGCATTCCTCGACACTACACGTTCACTGACGCGGCTGCTGTGCTAAGTCCGGTGCAGTACCGCTTGAACCAAATAGATCTCGACAGAACACAGCACTACACCGAGCCAATTACTCTCGGCATTCCAACTGCTGTTGTTCAGCAACCTGCATATAAGTTCTTGCTTGAGCAGAATTATCCGAATCCGTTCAACCCAACAACAATTATCAAATACCAAATACCAAGCACCAATCATGCAACTCTCAGCGTGTTTGATGTTCTCGGGCGCGAAGTCGCGACACTCGTGAACGAGGTGAAGCAGCCGGGGACGTACACGGTGCAGTGGGATGCCCGCCTGCGTTCTGCGAACTTCGGTGGGCAGGCATCGATGCAAGCAAGCGGCGTGTATTTCTATCGATTGCAATCGGGTGGTTTCGTCAGCACGAAAAAACTCATGTTACTCCGCTGATGATCGCATTCTCCTTTGCAGGTCAGAAAACAAACCGGGGTCATCAACATATAGCGAGGCGACAATGAGACTGCGCAATTGGGGAACAACGACTTTCACACTGCTTTCTGCTTGCACAAGCATTCTTGTTGCGCAAGTGGACAGAGAATTGAAAGGAACAATCGCTACGTTCGTGCAAAACAAAGGGAAGCAAGTTGCTGCTGCGGATTTCCAACTCACCATCGACTCAGTCGCTTCTGGTCAAGCCGGGGACACGGAGGAAACACGAAGCTCCATCTACCCGATCCCGATTCGATCTTCTTAAGGACTGGTGAAGTGGTGCGAGGAAGAATTATCTCAGAAGAAATTCCTGCTCCCGACGTAACACGGAATTGTCCGCCTATGATTTCATTCCGTACTCCGCTTGGTCTTGTTCCCCAAGCAATCTATGTGTGAAGATGCAAACTCTCTTGCAGCATCGGGTCGTTCACCGGCACAAGATTGTAACGGGCCAGCGCGCGAAAAACGAGGAGGAAGAATCCCGACACCGCGGCAAGCATGGGTCCCACTTCCCACAAAAACACTGTGGGCGATTCGGCCATGAAAGGCGGAAGAATCATCCAGAACAAATCAACCCAATGCGCAAGCATGATCAGAATGCACACGCGCAGCAGCACGCCTTCACTCTTCTTCGTCCAGATAGGAAGCAACGTCAAAAACGGTATCAACCAATTGAACACGACATTGATGATCGTCAGAGGAAGCCAACCGCCCTGCTCGCGCTGCGTGTAGTAGCGAACTTCTTCCGGAATGTTCGCGTACCAAATAAGGATGTACTGACTGAACCAGATGTACATCCAAAACGTGCTGAACGCGAACACAAGCTTGCCCAGATCGTGCAAGTGCGACTCGTTGATGATTCTCTCAAACGGACCCCAGCGTCGAAGAAGAATAACAATGACGGTCATCGTCGCGATACCGTTCAAGAACAATCCACAGAAATTGTAGATGGCGAAGATCGTGCTGAACCAGTGGGGCTGCAGCGACATGATCCAATCCATGCTCGCCACGGTGAAGGTGAGCGCGAACACCACAAGAAAGGCAGCAGAGAGTTTTCTGTTGGTGATCGTTGAGTGAAGTCCTTCAGCAGCATCCTGTGCGCGCGATGCGCGGACGATCGCGTACGCGAATCCCAACCAGATAGCAAGATAGACCACCGTGCGAATCGCGAAGAACGGCACATTCAGCCAACCCGATTTCGCCTGCAACAGATGATCCTTCGCTACAACCGACTCGTGACTCCATTCGTACAGTGTGTGAACGCCGAGCAGAAGCGCGATCATTACCAGAGCAGAAATCGGAAGGACGCTCGTCATCGCTTCAGGAACGCGACGAATTGCGGTCGCCCATCCGGCGTTGGAAACATACAACAGCGCGATGAACATCACGCCGGCAAGTCCGAGACCCAACAGATAGTAATTCGCGAGAAGGATATTCGGAAGCGTACGCTCGGGAGCGATGAACAGACCGGCGATGGTGATCGCAACGCCTGCCATTGACGCGACGAAGAGCCTCGTGCGGAGTCGCTCCGAAAAGAGAAACCGTGGATGAGGAATATGGTTGTTTGATTTCATTGTGCTGCTATATTCTTCTGTAACGATTGTTGCTGGAGCGAACGAATGTAGCGAATCACGCGCCACCGATCCTGTCGGACGACTTGCGTCGCGAACGAGGGCATGTTGCGCTGACCGTTCGTGATGATGTTGAAAATCTGCTCATCGCGGAGCTTCAATGCGTTCTCGGCGAGAAGTGACGGCGGGGGCGGATACCCTTTTTGCGGAATGATTCCATCACCGGCACCACGGGCACCATGGCACGGCTTGCAGATGTTGGCAAACACTGTTGCCCCGCGTTCAACGGCGGCGATGCTATCGTTCACGTTTAGCGGATTGGTCAGCTTCTCTCCCACACTCATTGCAACCGCAGTCGTGTCCGCCGATGGCAGCGGCGGGAATCCGCGAACAACTGTCCCGGCAACCGGACGTTGCAGTGTCTTTCCATCCGCAAAATTCGGATTCACACTCTGCGCATTGTATGCAACGTACGATACCATGCCGGGCAGTAACTCGACGTTGCGCGTCGGGTAATTACGTCGCACGATGAAGATCGTGCCGACGAGCAGCACGAGGAGAGTGAGCAACAGAAGATTGATCCATCGAATGTGCATAGCGGCTACTCCTTCACCATCTCAATCCGCTCTTCCATGGACACCAGTGAGAACGGACGAAACAACTCTTGAACCTTTGCAATATTGAACGCCGCATCGTTCTGCGCCATGACAAGCACAAACTTGTCGTTCGTCGCGCCTTCGTATATGACGGGTGCCCGTTTGCCCGGACGAAGCTTGCTGCGCAGCAGAAATGCCAGCACCGTTCCGACGCCCGCGAACAACACCATCACCTCAAACGTCACAGGAACGAATGCGGGGATCGAGATGAGCGGCTTGCCGCCAACGTTCACCGGCCAATCCCACGCCGACGTCCATATCTGGAATCCCAGCTTCGCCAACGCGCCGGTCAAGCCAAGTCCGAAACAGACAAATGCCAGCCGCGTCGGCGTAATGCCTTGTGCACGGTCCAATCCGTGAACGGCAAACGGTGTGTACACATCCACAATGTCGTAGCCCGCACTGCGCGCACTGTTCGTTGCGCCCACAATATCGTGCTCAGTGCCGAACACACTCACAAGTAATCGTCGGCTCATTGCTTCTCTCCTTTCGCATGGCGCGCATACATGAGCACACCTTTGACTTCGCCGATAGCAATCATCGGCAGGAATCGCGCAAAGAGAAGGAAGAGCGTGAAGAACAATCCGAAGCTGCCGATCAATGTGGTCAGGTCAATGATTGTGGGCGTGAATCCACCCCAACTCGCCGGAATGTAATCGCGTGTCAGCGACGTCATGATGATCACGAAACGTTCGAACCACATACCGACGTTGATAGCGATGGAGAGCAGGAATACCCACGCGACGTTTCTTCTAATCTTCTTGAACCAAAAGAACTGCGGCGCAAGCACGTTGCAGCTCACCATCGTCCAATACGTCCATGCATACGGTCCGAGTGCACGATTGATGAATGCGTAGCGCTCATACGGATTGCCGGAGTAATACGCGACGAACAACTCCGTTGCGTACGCAAGCGCCACGATACCGCCCGTTGCAATGATAACCTTGCACATGTTCTCGATGTGATGTGCGGTGATGTACTCTTCAAGTCGCATCACCTTGCGCACAATGAGCATCAGCGTCAGCACCATCGCGAACCCGGAGAAGACCGCGCCCGCGACGAAGTACGGCGGAAGAATTGTCGTGTGCCATCCGGGAATTACCGACGTCGCGAAATCCCAGCTCACGATCGTATGCACCGAAACGACGAGCGGCGTCGCAAGCCCCGCGAGGAGCAAGTACACCTTTTCGTAACGATGCCACGTGCGGTTCGAACCGTTCCACCCAAGACTGAAAAAACCATAGACTGCTTTCTTGATTTTCGATGTCGCGCGGTCGCGAAGCGTTGCAAGGTCGGGAATCAATCCAACATACCAGAAGACGAGCGAGATCGTGAAGTAGCAACTGATCGCGAACATATCCCA
>JACRFA010000215.1 GCA_016218065.1 Ignavibacteriota bacterium
CCAAACGCCAATGTTCAGTTCTTCAAGACCGGGCTGAAGCAGTTTGGCGCCGTCATCATTTTCGCGCATGGGAGCCACACTGACGCGACGGGGCGAACGTGGTTGCAAACGGGCGAGGTCGGATCGATTGCCGGACTGCTCTCGAACTACCAAAGCGAAATTCAGGCGGGACAAATGGATATGTTCGATGTTGCAGAAACGCGGGGCGGCCAACGAGTAACGACGCCCTACTATTCCATTTCGGATAACTTCATTCAAGCGTCATACACCGCCGGAGATTTTCCCGGTACCATCGTGTATCTCGGCGCGTGTCAGGGATTGAAGAATCCGAACACTCGCCCGATGGGACAAGCATTCGTTGCGAAGGGCGCTTCAGCTGTTATCGGGTGGACGGAAACCAATCGCGTCGGTCCCTCTGCTGCGCGTCGCCTGTTCTCATTTCTCCTCTGCGGAAAAATTTTGTCGGACGCCGTTCGCTCGCTTCCTCGCGAAGACAAAACGGATAATTACGCGAGCGCGATTCTCACATACCATCCTTCGTCCGCGGACAATGTTCGGCTCATCCCAACAGAACGACGGGCCGCGCTCAATCTCGTGCGACCGTTGAAGGATTCGGTGTACACAAGCCGCACGCTCACAATGCAGGGCAACCTGATCAGTGGGGATAGCATTTCGCTGGGATTGGTCGAGCTGAATGCAGTCGCTCTCCGACTGGCGCTTCAGTCTGATCGGAAGAGCTTTTCACAGGAGCTTGGAATCAAAAGCGGGACAAATAGTATCCGCATCACCGGACTGGTGGATGTCTCGGGCGGTTGTGCGTGCGTCGACACAGCGTACACGTTCCGCGGCAACTTCGAGCCGCTTGATCTCTGGACCGAGCTGCGATGGAACACAGACAATACTGATGTTGATTTTCATCTGCTTCGTCCTGGCGCGGGTTTCCCCGGTGAGTTGTGGACGCCGACGGATTGCTACTACAGCAACAAGGTAACATCATGGGGCGCTTTTCTCGATGTCGACAATACAGGCGGACGCGGCCCTGAACACATTACGATCCCTACCGCCTCTGTGCAGGGTGTGTACCGACTCTTCGTCCACTACTACGCGGCGCAGGGCGCGTCGTCGACCTCGGCATACGTAACAGTCTCTGTGCGCAACGGTCCTGATCAGAATTTTGGTCCGATGGCGCTAGGCCAGTCTGCACGTCGCGGCGGAGATGTGTGGGAAGTTTGCACCGTGGAGTTTCCCTCAGGGACTATCACGCGCGTCATGAACAAGACAACGTTGCCCACAGTTGCGAACGGATTGGCAATAGCGGGAGAACGCAAGCGGTAACGAAAAGCGATTGCGTCTCAGCTGCAGAATAGAAATATTGCAACACAGAAATCGATGCTCAGCGGACAATGCAACTCCACGGCAAGCTCAGGCGAACAAAACGGAATCGACTCGTCGCCGGCGTGTGTGCAGGCATCGCCGAATGGCTCGGTTGGAAAGTCGGACGCGTAAGAGCGTTCTTCATTATCGGGTCGTTCATCCCGATAGTCCCGGGCTTTTTAGTCTATCTCCTGCTCTGGGCCGTACTACCCCTCGAAGACTCGGAAGAGGCTACGCAATGATCAGGTCATTGCCTCAGGAGAGATTCCAGAACTTCACACTCCTCAGCAATTCGGGCAGCACACAAACGGCACTTCCGTCAACGGCGAGGTGCGCAGGATGCGATGATGCCCAAGCTCGTCGCTGAGCGGACTTGGTCCTTGTTGCGTGTCGCGTTGCTGCTGACGCATACGAATTTCTTCGGTTGCTATGCCCGCCGATGGCAAGTTTTCCAACTTCGTGGTTACCCGCAAGTTGTCGTTCTCGTCTTGCTTGTTCAACGCCGACACATGCTCGAAGATGTTCGTGATCTGCGGAAGCAATTCCACCACAAGCACGCTGAGCGGTGAGTCTTCAGGCAATCCGAAAATATTCAGCCACTGACTGACTTCGCTGTTGCTCCAGATAACCGTCCCGAACTTCTTCGCGTCTTTGTTCAGCTTCTCGAACTCCACCAGCTTGTATGATTGCGCGAGACCCGCGTAGCTGATGTCGTCTTTGACGCCCTTGATGGTCACGTTCTTCAACGTCTTGATTTGCAGATCGTCGTACTTGAGGAAGCGATTGACTTCCGGCTCCGGCTCGATCTGAACGCGCCAATCCAACTGCTTATCGTCGAGAAGAATGTTGCGGAAGTCGGCGTTGTCCGCCTGACGCACTTGCGCATAGAGCAAGCACCAGAGTTGGGTGCGCGGCGGATCGGCGGTGACGTTCTTGCCGTTGAAGACCGAAACGGCATACGGCGCGACGACCCAGAGCTTTTTCTCATCGCGATTGACCGTGCACGTCAGCGTTGGCGCGGGATGTTGGATGCCCGTCGCTTTCAGTCGGCGACCAAACCTTCCTTGCGCTGTGCACCACGCCATCTCTTGTGTATCTTCATTACGGAAATGTCCCATGCGGAATTCGTACGTAAAGAATCCGAACATCTCATCGGCATCCGCGTGCAAGCCGGGAGGAAGCGAAAGCAAGTAATGACGATCGCTGTCGGTTGCCTTCGTCATCGGCTGCATCGCGTTCAGACCCGCGAGATCGTTGGTTGCTTCAGGAATGATGATGCGAATGTCTTCCGGATCGATGGGCAGCGACGGCTCTTCAGGCGCGGCGAGCAGTTCGGGACTGTTGTTGCTGATGAGCTGATCCGGTGCATAGGCAAGCATGCGCGCAAAGACCGTGTCGTTCGGATCGCGAATCGGCTCTTCGAATTCCAGCCACAAATGTCTGCGCCGCGGTTCGGTTGCTGAATACTTCTCGTTGCGAGAGTAGGGCGAGAGCGCGATACCCGCCGAGACGATCTTCGGGACCTGCGACGGCGTCGTCGTAATGGGAAGCGTGATCTCCAATTCTTCCGGCGGGTCTAGTTCCCCGGCGTGATCTTCCTTGAAGTTGGTCGTTACCTCATAGCTCACTTCGATGGTGTCGGGAAAGCGCGGGTTCTTCTGATTCGGCGGCGGCTGCATGCGCTCGTTCTTCGGCTCGACGGCATCAATGAACACGAGTCGCGTGTAATTGCGCTTTGGATTGTGCAGCGACTCGAATGATGCTGCGTGCCGCACCTCGATGTCGCCGACAACCTTCACTTCCGTTTCCGTGTTCGGATCATCGTGCGTGAAGCGAAGCGTCCGTTCGATGACGAACGCGCGGTCTTCGACTGCATTCCACATCCAATCGCGGTCAATCGTGAGTTGAACGCAGCAGAGCCAATGGTTCGCCAAGTCTCCTTTTGAGGAGAATGTGAGAGAAGAATTGTCGGGAGCGAGCGAATGTCGGATGCGGCTCGAACATCCGAACTGCACGCGCTCGCCCTTCGGCGCGACGAGCGTGAGTCCGATGTTCTCCAGATCGAGCTGCTTCGCGAGTCGCTGCACCATGTCCGGCGGTTTCTGAATTTCTTTTCCGAAGAGCAGCGTCGTTAGCTTTCCATCAAACACATTCGGCGCATCGGGCTGCAGATAGATTCCTTGCAGTCGCTGCGACGGCGCAGAGTCTACGAACAAATCCGTCTCATCCGTTGACTCACGATAGAGCAGCACTTCCACGATTTGTCCGTAGCGCGTGTCGCGGTTGTGGTCGGCGTCGTTGAGCGCGCCGTAGTATTCGTCGTTGTCCGCTTTCTCTTCGCAGACGGCGCGCAGTGTGAGACGTACCGTGCGAGCAGTCGGAACGTAAATCTCCGCGAGATTATCAATGTCATCCGGCAAGCCGAAATCTACTTCGACATTTGTCTCGTCGCCGGTGTGCAACACTTTCACATCCTGATAGACAATCGGAATCTCCAACGCCGCGCCGTAGTCATCATCGTTGTTGATGGCGGGGAAAGAACGATGCGTTGTGTAGAGATGAACGTAGTTGTCCTTGCCGGAAACGCTGAGCAGGTTGTCGAGCTTCAGCGTTTCAATCTCGACAGTGACTTCGATGCGGTTCACATCGGGATCGGGAATGCCGAACGCCTCGACGCCTGCCATTGCGAGCGACGCGTTGCGCAGACGCGTGATCGGGTCGGCATACTTTCGCGTGTACACCACTGCGGGATAGCCGAGCAATGGGCGACGGAGCGAAACGCTGTCGGGGTCTTTCGGCACATCATCATTCACAATAAGACCTTCGATGCGCGGTTGATTGGGAGCGACGTACCGCTTGAACGAACATCTGCCGACGGACGATGGACTCTCCACCGTCGGCGTTGCAGTGATCGCAGCGCCGCCGCCGCTGATGTCGCGCATGCGTACGCGAAAATCGTATTGCCGCCCGTAACGCAGCAGCGTGGTGATCGCACTCGGCGCGTAGATTTGATTCAGCTGATTCTGCGCCGGACCCGTGACTCCGGTTCCTGTACCGCCGGCTTCGGGATCGGGCTTGACATCGTTCGCTGCGGTTTGATATACGGTCGCGGCATCAGGATCGGGCAGCACCATGTTGTGTCCGGTCCAGTTCGCGAAGTACATCGGCAGCCAGTAGTCGCCGTTCAGGTTTCCATCAAGCTGCATCGGATAGACTTGATACGGCAGCTCGCCCGCGAAACTTCCGAGCGTAATCTGATCAACCGCCAACGGCGCGCGGCTGCTGACGCCAACCAACGTCTCCCATTGGTTCGCCGGAGATGCGACCTCACGCGCGTCAACGGCATAGCCGAAAACGCCGAGCGGCGCGTCGAGTCGCTTGTCGGGATTTGCGACCGAAGCATCTTCGGACAACTGTCGCAAGTACCAAATCAGAATTTGCTCATCATCCCACCCCAGACGGATGCCGGCATCTTTTACGGGATGTCCGCTTTCGTTTTCTTCTTCGAGAAGTTGGCGACTCACCGGCTGCTTCGCGTGAACGATCTTTCCGAATCCGTCATCATACTCTGCCGTTTCGATGAGAAGTTGATCGAAGTTCCCATCGGGCGACGGATCGGGATCGCCGGGATTTGTTTTGAAGAGAACAGGAAAGAGCATCGGGGCGAAGAGCTGCCGCGGTGTGCCGAGTGCGAGCGAAGGAATTCTTGCCGCGTATTTCTTGATGAACGAATCGTCCGCTTGCTGCTGCGCGGCGTAGTCGCTGCCATCCGCCAGATCAACGAAGAGCCATCCGCCGTTCGCAAAATGCGATGCATCTACGGTGAACGAGCCGGCAAAGATCATCTTCAGCTCACGAGCGAGCACAGGTTGACGCAGTGCGTAGGCAAAGAGTTTTCCCCAACTGATCGTCTCGGGACTTCGTTGGAAGCCGGAAACTTTGCCTGCGCCGCGCACCGCGCAGTGGTAGCTGTCGTCCGTGACCGCCGCCTTTGTTCGCGGCGTCGTGAAGTTGAATTGCTTGCGATAACTGAGCGGCAAATATTTTCGGACGGGAAATCCTGGCTTCGCTTTCTGCGGCGGATCGTTGAGCGGATTGTTGACGTTGGCATTCGTGTTTGCGACGCCGAGGTTGGTGATGCTGAAATGGTTCGCCAGCGCTGTGAAGAGTTGTCGCGTGTTCGCCGGCTGCACAATAGGGAGCGGCGCAACCGCGTTCGCCGAATGGTTGTTCGGGAATCCCGCGAGGTTGCTGACGATGCGCGCCTCGAACGCAAGCTGCGCATCGGCGAACGCGGGCGCGTCCGGAATTGTCGCGTGCTGCTCGATGGCAGCCATCAACGGATTGTGATTCCGCGGCAGCATCACGATGTTGAGCGTCAGCGTGTTCCCGTTGAACGTTTGCGGGAATGTGAGGATGGAGAAGCGACGATTGGGTTCCATGGCGATTTATGTTTGTTTTACATTCTGAGCTCGTTGTCCAGAATTGCGAACTGACAACTGATGTTACGCAAGGATGCAATCCATATTCCCTCGCAGTCACTCCGTCGCTACGCGACGGATTTTATTTCTTGGTTTCTTCGCCCGACCTTTGAAAGGTCGGGCTATATTCAGCTTGCCACTACGTGGCAATCGCGCCCGCGGCAACTGGTCGTTCGTCCCGTAGGGACGACTTGATATTAGGCAGACCCCCGCCTGCCTTAAGAGAACAACGAGGCGGGCAGGGTTTACGGTCACAAGGGCTGACTCGTCACGTAGTGACGAGGTGACTTCAGCTTCACATCAGATGTCAAAACACAGATCGAGTTCAATATCGACACCCTCTTTGCTTTCGCGATTTTCGATTCGTCAATGCTCACCTTCCGGCTACGCGCGTTAGGGATGTGGAAGGTGCGCCGATGTTCAGGCGCAGTGTTGCGCATCGCTCTTTGTGCGCAACACCGAAACGAAGTGGAGCCTGTAACAGCCCGACCCCGTGAGATAAACTGCAAGCACGCGACGCAAATTCAGGATCGCAGAATGAGATTAGAATTGCACACGCTTCTTCGAATCGATATCTCACGGGGGAACGCCCAAACAATTCTTAATGGTGAATGGTGAATGGTGAATTGTTAATTGTGAATTGCGCAAACCACGAACCTCTAACCTCACACCTTCCTGAACCCAATTGTCAACTGTCAACGGTCAATCGTCAATTGTCAATTTGGCTACGCTATCTGCCTACTCTCGCTCCACGAGGTGCTGAAGCTTATGTTGATGACTAAGAAAATACTGATGTCCAACCCGAACGTTACTTGCGCTGCCATGTCGGTGCGATCATTGGCGCGGGAGATCGTGCCCTTCGCTTCAATCGTGATCGTGACGGAAACGAGACCCGCGAGCAACTCGGCGTGTCCTTGGAACAACAGGAACGCGGAGACGACAACTTTCGTCGCGTCGGTGTAGATTTCGACGCCGACAACGTACATCACGCTGACGTTGCCGACGACCGGCAAGCCGACGACGATCTGCGCGCCGAAACCGAATTTCATTTTCAGCGACGGACCGACTTTCGTGTCGGCAGCGATGTCGAGATTGACTTGCCCAATGGCGTACACGGTTGCAACCGACAGCGACACGCACATCACCGAAAGCCTGCCGTAGAATCCGAGGAACGCACCCGCGGTCGGCAGCAATTGCGTCGGGTCGGTAGTAACTTTGAGTGCGGCGTTGAAGTACGCGCCGAGCTTCAGTCCGGCTTCGAGCTTCAGCGGTGCATTCGGATCGTTGTAGAGAAACATCGGCATCGGGAAACGGATGACCGGAATTTCCTTCGAGGCTTCGAGCTTGTATTCCCAGCTTCCCGCTTTGTTGCTCATCGCAAGCTTCAAGCCGCGAGCGAACGCGTCTTTGTAATTCTCGCCCTGCAAGTCCTGCAGGATCTGCAGAATCTCGATCACCGGCTGCAGCTCGGACGCGAATTCAATTTCCGGTCGCGGGAACGACGAGCCGGGAATGTCGCTGCCGTATTGCGCTTCGTTCCCTTTCTTCGCGTCCCAATTTCCTTTGATGCTCATGAGCCGGTCAATCGGACCGAGATCAACCACAACCGCGAGGTTGCTCATGCGGCTCTTCCATTGGTCGCCGAGATTGTTCGCAAACGAATTCACGTCGAAGTCGAGCTTACCGTTCTTCTGTCCCTGATTCGGCTTCGTGGCTTTGTACTCAAGATAGATTTTGAACGCGCCGCCAAGTTCGACGAGAACCCATTCCGTGCTGGGCAGATCGAATTCCTGAATCTGCTTCAGCAGCTTGTAGCCTTCCTGCTTCACTGCCGCAACAGTGTCGTTGATCTTCATCAGCTCAAGAACGTTCTTGCCGCCGTCGGTCAGAACATTCTGCACAAATTCATTTCCATTCTTCAGCAGAGAAATCGCGTCGCCGAAGCCGGTCGATGCATTGCCGATGTTCGGGAAGATCGCCTTCGAGCTGACGATGCGAAACGCGTCGGCAAAGAGCGGCGGCGTTTTGCTCAGCAGTTGATCCGTGCCCCACTTGAATGCGGGCGTGAGGAAGAGCGCCTTTTGCGTGTCGGTGGTTTGCAGGAAGCCGTAGTTGAGCGTGTCGTTCACGGCGTTGCGCAGTAACTCGGTTGGGTTCGCGACGCGCAGCAATTCGTTGGCGGGATTCTTATCCAACACCCACTGTCCCGCCTGCTTGATCAACTTGCCGATGCGGATGAGCGGCACAGCGAGCTCCTTCGGCACCGGACTCACTTCGCCTGTGCCGAACTGATGCTTCACCATACTCCACGAGCCGTCTTTCGGCAGCAGCACGTTGCCGCGACCGGAGACAGCGAAGATCTGATCCGATCCATTCGAGCCAAACGAATTGCTGATGTCGAAACTGCTGAGCCGCATCTGCTGTCCGCTCGTAGCGACATCAACGACGCAGTCAATCGGCGCGCCGATGGTTCCGCCTTGGCGAATGATGAGATCGTGAAGCGCTTTGGTGGTGATGGGAATTCCCCGCGGCGCGATTTGCACGAAGCCGAGAATTCCTTTCGATGGAATGAGCTTCTTCTCCACTCCATCAACAGTTTTCGTGACGAAGCCGCTCACGGGATTCTCGATTTCGATGTCGGCGTTGAAAAAGACCGGCTGCAACTCGTAATTGAAATTCGTCGGACCGGGATGGGGCAAAATTTCTTCGCCGACTTCGTTGATGACCGGATCGGGCGGCTGCACGGTCATCGTTCCGGTGAACGGAAGAATGTCTGCGGTCTCGCGAATATCCTTTACGTTGAACAATCCCTTGATGACCCCTGGATGGATTTCGTGGCTCGCCTGCCGTTCTTTCGGCACGAGCTTCCCGTTCTCAAGCTTATACACGTAATAGGTTCCGTCGAATCTGCCGTCGCTTTCCGGTCGCCAACCGCTATCGTAACGATAGACGTAGTTGCTTGCCGTGCGGAAGAGCGTGATCGTGCGAACGACCTTGATTTTCCACGGCTCCATGAGTGTCTTTACCTGAATGATCTCGTGCGCGCATCGTCCGACGAAGATGTCGAACTTCGCCTGACTCGTTTCGGCGATGGCGGCTTTCGGGTTGAGCCAATTGCTGAACGTGCTCGCGCCGTAGCCGCTCAGGTCAATGCGTTCGAGCGGCACGCCCCGATGGCGAATGAGTTGGAACGGCACCATCAGCCATTCGTTATTGTAAATCTTCGTGACGCTCGCGCCGAGTGTGCTATCGCCGGTCGGCGCGCCAAACATATTCAGGATGTTGTTGACCTGCACCGTGCTTCCCATGAACATATCGCTCTCGCCTTCGCGCAACGCTTCGCCGCCGTCGAGTTCAAGCTGCCGCGCGCCTTTGAGATTGTTCGGGAAGTTTTTCCAGTTGATGGTGAGGTTCGCGCCTGGGCGCGACTGACCTTGGTACACGTATTGCCTTTGCAGCAACGCGAGCGCACGCATGCCGAACGGAAGCGTGAAGAGCGACAGCGCGGCGAAGTTGCTGTCGTCAGCGTATTTCTCGACGATGAAGTCGGTAAGTGGAATCGGCGCGAGGGCAATCTGCTCGCCGCTGTTGTTGAGAATGCGCGTCGGACCGCCGTCGTTGGGATAGTAGTTGATGCCGGCATCGGGATCGCCGGCGTTGGGCAGCGCGGGCGGCGTGAGGTTGATAACCGGTTCCCACGAAATCTGCGGGACAGTGAACGCCTTCACATTCATACCGCGGCTGACAACGTCCAACCCTTGTACCTGCAACGGGAATCCCGTAGAGCCAACTGGCGCAAGCGTCGCAACCATCGCCATCCGCTGATTATTAAAGACGTTGAAGCTGACGCCGAGCAGATCAGCGTTCGTGCTCACATCGAGCAGCGCGAAGTAATCGTCGGCGAGGCGATTCGTCGATTCGTTCCAGATGCCGTCGTAATCGGGAAGCGGCTTCGGATGTCCGGTGTCGCCTTTGTCGAGATAGCCTTGGGCTTCATCGTCGCTGCTTGACACCAACGCCGAGAAGTTGAGCGGCTGAACCGTGGCGGGCGGCGACGGCAATTGAAATTGGCTTTGCAGCGGAGCGAAATGGAACGAGACTTCCACGTCATCATTATCTTCAACATCAGGCTCCCATCGCACCAAGCAAACAAGCCTGAGCCAGATACTCTGATTGCCGAACGCGCCTCGCGTCAGCGTAGCATCGCGGCTTCCTCTGAATTGAAATTTCAGTCGGTTGATGTTTGCCGCGTACGGATCGGGAAGCGTCGGAAGATACGCGAACATGCCAAACGTGAGGAAGAGAAATCCTCGCTCGATCTTCACGAAATCTTCTGCCAACAATCCGGCAAGCAGGCATCCGTTCACGGGAGTAACTTTGAAGAGCGCATTGCGAAGCGCGAGAGAGATTGGTTTCGGAAGTGTCGGCGGCTGCTTCGTCAGGTCGAGTGTGTCGAGAAGAATGTTGTCATCGAAAAGATAGATGAGCCGGAACGTGTTTGTCACCGCCAGAATGAGAAGCGAGTTCTTCGAGCGGATTTCGAGCGCCTCGCCTTTGACCGTGACCGGACGGTCGGCGCGGACATCGGCGTTCACTTGCGTCATCAGCAGTTCGACGCCGCCTGCGAGCGTGTCATAGAAGAATGCTGCGGTAGAAAGAAACTGAGCGCGCACGCTCGTGCCGAACGGATTCTGCGCGTCCTTCCACATCTCGAAGTCCTGATGCGAGAAGACATTCCCCGACGTGAGATCGGAAACGGCAATGCGTCCCGGCGCCGCCATGATGTACGGCTTCTTCAGATTGAGCGCGCCGCCTTTGAGTCCGCGCCAACTCGCGGTCAATTCTTCTTCGCCTATCACCAACATCGCGCCGATGCCTTCGGCAGGTGAAGGATTCGCAACATCAATCGGCGCAGAGGGCAGCGCCCAGAAACTTCCGGCGATGGGCGTTTCGCCTGCGAGTGTATGGAAGGGAGATTGATTGTTGACGACGCGAAATGTTTCGGTTGATGCGGTGAACGGAATAAGAACGCGATGAACAAGATTGTCGTATGTCCTCGCGCCCTGCGGATTCCAATCGAACGACGCTGCATGACCGAAAACGTTCCACGATGCGTCTCCGACGTTATCGAACGCACAGTTCATTCCGGTGAAATGGAAATCAAGTGCACGCGACAGATTCAACTGCATGGCGCGAGCATCTTTGCCGTATGGACTCGTCGGGTCCGCGCCAACGACAGCTTGTTGCTGCAATTGCAGCTTCACAGTAACTTTCGTTCCGGCAGAAATCGTGAGCTTGCCGTTGATGAGCTGCGGCGGCGCGCTGAGCGTGATGACGCCGCTTCTGATCGTGAGCCCGCTGAAATTCCCCGTGGGAGAATTTGCCGCGAGCAGTTGCGAGTTGATCCAAATACTTCCTGCATCGAGCTTGTATGTCGGCAGCAACTCGGCAACGAGCGGCAGATTTGCTCCCATGAACTGAATGCCGACTTTGATTTTGAACAGCAATACCGGATAGGGATTTCCCTGAACGTACAACGCGACCAGCTTTTCAATCCTAAAAAAATCAAACCAGAAGAGGCGACCGTCCGCGTTCGCAATTGGACCAATCGTATGATCAACCGCCGCGCCGCCTGCCCAGAGCGGCAGCGACGCATGAAGTTGCGTGCTGCGCACCGGAACCTCGCGCACGAACACACGGAACTCCGCTTCTTCCGCAACGCCGCGCTCGCTGATCGCTTGCAGCGAGCTTATCCGTTGCTGCGGAATGTTTTCCTCCGCAAACAGGTCTGCGCCTTCAAACGCGAAGCGCGTGGCTTTGAGCTGCTGAATGTCTTCGGGAAGAACAGAGCGGGAAAGCGAAGTGAAGAGCCGTTGGATGTCGGTCTCTTGCTGAGGGGAGTCGGCAACCAAATGTCCGGCGAGGCTGCCGAGAAGTGTGCGTCGCTGTTGTGCGTTCATGGGGATTCGCGTGTAGTGTGAGTGTAAACGCTTGCCCTCCGAATTGGGGGTGTTGAAGCACAGTACCCACGCGAGAACCGCTGCGTGGTTTCATGAATGGAATCCGGATTTAAGATCGAGACTACGAGCTACGAGTCGGGATTTTTAAGCGACGCCTTGGAAAAATTCGGATTGTTGTCGATAGGAGCTTGCGCCCGTGTGTTGGAGACTACGTCGATACTCATGGTTCCTCTCACAATATGTCAGTCAACGTCTTCGAGTTCGAGATACGCGTTCAGGGAAACCCTGATGTCCACAACAACGTGTTAGCGTGGGGCGGAAAGATACAATGATGGGTAACAGAATGTCAAGTAAATTTTTCGTTTGAATGGCGTCAATTTATTCTCAAGATAATCTTGACACGTGGCGCCATATACCGCAACTTGCCCTTCGATTTTTGACACAAGAATCGACCTTACACCTTTCGGCGGAGGGTTCTTACCTTGACGCCTAAGGAGGGGGAAAATGCGGCTGCCGATCCGGGGAAGCAAATCGCCTGGAATTTTCCCCGCTGGATATGGGTTTCTTGATTACGTCCAATCACATGAGAACGCAAGGAGGAAGGAATGAACAACACGCTCATCATGCAATTTGTCGATGAACTCAACGCCGAATCACCCGCCTCACGAAAATGCTTAGAACGAACTCCAGTGGAGTTGTTCGGCTGGAAACCGCATGAGACATCGATGCAGCTCGGTTACCTCGCCTTACTGGTTGCAGAAATCCCGCGGTGGATTTCTGTTGCCATCGAAAAATCCGTCATTGACTTTGAGACGTTCGGTCACTTCCAACCGAAATCAACTGCGGAGCTTGTCGCCCATTTCGATGAGAACGTGAAGGGCGCCATCAATGCTTTGCAAGGGATGTCCGATGATTCTCTTGTCGAAATGTTTTTTCTCAAGAATAAGGGACAAACACTCTTCAGTTCATCAAAGAAAGAAACCGTCAGCTCATCGATCAATCATCTTGTTCATCACCGCGGGCAACTGACGGTGTACATGCGGCTCAACAATATTCCCGTCCCCTCGATTTACGGTCCTTCGGCCGACGAGAGAGTGTTTTGACGTACCAACCTTCACCTGTGAACGACAACACTCTCCGAGTCCGTCAGACCATTGATGGAGTGTACCGCTCCGACTCGCGCCGGATTCTCGCCACCTTGATACGCCTGCTTGGAGATTTCGAAGTAGCGGAGGAGGCGATGCACGACGCGTTCACCGCAGCAATGGAACAATGGGTGCGTGAGGGAATTCCCGCGAACCCACGGGCGTGGCTTATCTCCGCAGGCCGGTTCAAAGGCATAGACAGCATTCGGCGCAATGCTCGCTTCCAACACGCCGCAGCCACAGATCAAACGGACGGTGATGTACACATAAATCCCATCGATCAACTCGCAGCGGAAACGATTGATCCGGCCGAGCAGATTGACAATGGAGTTGAAGACGACGAGCTGCGCCTGATCTTCACATGCTGCCATCCTGCGCTGTCTCCCGATGCGCGCATTGCGCTGACGCTGCGCGAAGTTTGCGGACTTACGACGGAGGAAATCGCCCGCGCGTTCCTCACGACTCCCACAACGATCGCACAACGAATTGTTCGGGCGAAGGCAAAGATTCGCGAAGCGCGAATTCCCTATCAAGTCCCGTCGCACTCCGACTTGCCCGATCGGCTCGATGGCGTCTTGCACGTGATCTATCTCGTCTTCAACGAAGGCTACTCCGCGTCGGAAGGCGAATCGCTGACCCGCGCCGACCTCTCGGGAGAAGCAATTCGGTTGGGACGTTTGTTGATTGAGTTGTTACCTGACCGCCATGCTTCATCTCCTGGCGGGGCCGAGCCGGAAGCGATCGGACTTCTTGCCTTGATGCTTCTGCAAGAGTCGCGCCGCGCGGCACGCGCCACTACCAACGGCGATTTGATCTTACTCGAGGACCAGGATCGGGCTCTGTGGAACCGTGAACAAATCTCCGAAGGACTTGAGATGGTAGAACGCGCATTGCGGTCGCGGCGGTTCGGTCCCTACACGGTGCAATCTGCGATTGCTGCAGTACACGCCGAAGCGCTGAGCGCGTCAGCAACTGACTGGGCGCAGATTGTCGCGCTCTATGACTTGCTTCTTCGGATGGAGCCGTCTCCGGTCATTGAACTCAATCGCGCAGTCGCGCTTGCGATGCGCGATGGACCCAAGTCGGGTCTTGAGATCATCGACGGAATACTGGGCCGGGGCGACCTTCACGATTACCACCTCGCTCATTCGGCGCGGGCGGAGTTGTGCAGACGACTCGGACGAAGCGACGAAGCAAGAGAATCGTACCAACGCGCACTCGCGCTTGCGAAGTTGGAGCCAGAGAGAAGATTTTTGGAAAGGCGGTTGCGAGAGTTGCCCTGAGTTTTTTGGGGCGGCATCCTCAATTCCAGTACGCTCACTAGCTTTTCTTCTCCTCAATCCATTATATTAACCGCCCAAACATTCACCCACATCAAAGAACTTGCTCCATGAAATATCTCTTCCTTGTCTACGGAGAAGAACGCCGGATCGGCGCCATGACTGACGACGAATGCATGAAATACGATCATGCTCTCCGGCAAGGCGGGAAGTGTCTCGCATCGGAGGCGTTGCAGTCCATCCAAACCGCAACCACGATTCGAGTGCGCAACGGAAAAGTGTCGATCACCGACGGCCCCTTTGCCGAAACAAAAGAGCAGTTGGCCGGGTTCTATCTCGTGGATGCCGAGGATCTGAGCGAAGCCGTCGAGATTGCAGCGAAAATTCCGCCGGCGCAGGTAGGCAGCATCGAAATCCGCCCCATCAGAGAATTGCTGAGCACAAAAGGCGAAAAACGCTATATCTGAAAAAAGAAAAACGCTCATCGGCTCAATCGTATCCTCGCTCACGAAAGAATGCCGACGCATTCCTGAAACAAATTCTTTGCAGCGATGTCGAATTCACTGCTCTTCGTTCGACAGTAGAGTAAACAGCGATAAGGTTCACAATTCCAACGAAGGGGTAGGCTTATCAATTCAAGGCGTCGCCACAGATTTCACTGATTGACACAGAGGACACAGAGACACAGCAACCATTCCGTGAAAATCTGTGTTATCTGTGGACGCAATTCAAAAAGCGGAATGGAACAATTCGAGAATCGTGCGCCGTAATCTTGTTAAAGAAGTACTGAAGTTGAAAAAACAGCATTCCGAACGTAGTGAGGAATCTCGATTTTATTCTTGAAGTAAAATCAAGATTTCTCTCCCGCTAAAGCGGGATCGAAGTGACAACGATTAGGGATTTTGAAACCAGTTCTAATAAGGAGAATCAGGAATGTTGAACGAAGTGAAATCCCGCCCTGCGGGAGGAAAACTCATCATGTGGAATGTTGCAACGCTCGACGGCCATTTTGAAGGAACGAAAAAGTGGGATCTTGATTTCCACAACATTGTTTGGGGGGACGAACTTGAACAATTATCCCTTGAACAATTGAATCAATGCAATTCATTGGTCTTTGGCCGGGTGACATACGAAGGGATGGCCGCATACTGGACGAAGGAAACTGGAACTATTGCCGACCTCATGAACTCAATCCCGAAAATCGTTTTTTCGAAAACACTCTCCAAAGCCGATTGGAACAACACGCGGCTGGTGAAAGATAATGTTGAAGGGGAGGTTGCAAAGCTGAAGCACGCCGAAAAGGATTCTTACATCTTTGGGAGTGCGGATCTTTCCGCAACATTGATGAAGCTCGGATTGATTGACGAATACCGGATTTGCGTCGCGCCGATTATTCTCGGCGGAGGAACTCCTCTCTTCAATCCAGCTCAGGAACAATTGAAATTGCATCTGCTCAGTACACAGGTGCTGAAGAACGGCGGCGTTATTCTTCGCTATCAACCGGAAAAATAGTTCACTGTGAACGAGGATATTCTGTTTTGTGGAAAAAGAACAATTATGTTGAAGACGATATCAAGCAGACAGTTAGGACAGTTAAACTCAATATAGGAGAACACCGATGCCTACACTCAAACAACACATCACACCCCATTTGTGGTTCGACAAGGAGGCCAAAGAGGCGGCCCAGTTCTACTGCTCACTCTTCCCCGCTTCTCAAATCACAAACATCACCACGCTGCACGACACGCCCACGGGTGATTGCGATGTGGTCTCGTTCCGGCTTGCGGAACATCCGTTCATGGCGATCAGTGCGGGACCGATGTTCAAATTCAATCCTTCAATTTCATTTATGGTGAACTTCGATCCGTCAAGGAACAAGGATGCGCGGAAGAGCCTTGATGCAATGTGGGAAAAGTTGTCGCACGGGGGCACAGCTCTGATGCCGCTCGACAAATATCCGTTCAGCGAACACTACGGGTGGGTACAGGACAAGTACGGACTTTCATGGCAGCTCATACTTTCCAACCCTAATGGCGAGGAGCGGCCATTCATCGTTCCGTCATTGATGTTTGTTGGAGATATGTGCGGCAAGGCGGAAGAGGCGAGCGACTATTATCTCTCAGTGTTCTCCGCCAAAGGCGGATCCGCCTCTGGCGGAAAGAATGCAAAACGTGGAATCATTGCCCGCTATCCAAAAGGACTGGAGCCGGACAAGGAAGGAACAATCATGTTCACCGACTTCATGATCGAGAACCAGTGGTTTGCGGCAATGGACAGCGCACGCGAACACAACTTCGCCTTCAATGAAGCCATCTCTCTCATGGTTCCTTGCGACACTCAACAAGAGATCGACTACTATTGGAGCAAGCTCTCCGCCGTACCGCAAGCTGAGCAATGCGGTTGGTGCAAGGACAAGTACGGCCTCTCATGGCAGATTACTTCTGCGGCAATGAATGATATGATGCGCAATGGAACAAAGGAACAGATTGCGCGCGTGGTGCAAGCATTCATGCCGATGAAAAAGTTTAGCATCGCAGAATTACAGAAGGCATACGCAGGATGATGAAGGATGTCATTTTCCGATCAACTTAAGGCTTAGGAGATGATATAATGCGAAAGATCATTCTCAACACATTCCTCTCGCTCGATGGCGTCATGCAAGCCCCCGGCGGTCCCGAAGAAGATCCGACGGGCGGCTTCGTCCACGGCGGCTGGTCAGTATCATACTGGGACGAAATGATGATGAAGATTATTGATGCATCGATGCCGCAGCAGTTTGACTTGCTTCTTGGCCGAAAAACGTACGAGATATTCGCGGCGCATTGGCCCTTCGTGAAGAATGATCCTGAGAAGTTGAATCAACTCGCAGCGGACAAACTGAACGGAGCGCGGAAGTACGTCGTCTCAAAAACGCTCTCGAGAGCAGAATGGCAAAACTCAGTCCTCATCAAGAGCGACGTTGCGAACGAAATCGCCAAACTCAAGAAACAGGATGGTCCTGAGATTCAGGTACACGGCAGCAGCAATCTGATCCAGACGCTTTTGAAAAACGATCTTGTTGACGAAATCCGGTTGTGGATATTCCCAGTGGTGCTCGGCGGCGGCAAGCGTCTCTTTGGAGACGGCGCGCTTCCCGCCGGCTGGAAACTCATGGATTCAAAAGCTTCAGCGACAGGCGTTCTCATCGCCACGTATGAGCGGGCAGGCGAGGTTCCACAAGGTTCGGCAGAACTCGAAACGCCGACCGATGCAGAGCTGGCGCGGCGAAAGAAGATGTTGCAGGAGGGATGATATTTGGATGTTGAACAGGAGGTACGTCTAATGCGAAACGTCATCTTTGCAATTAACATCACCGTTGACGGATGTTGCGACCACACGAAAGGGATTGCCGACGACGAACTGCACGAGTACTTCACCGGACTCCTGCGGGATTCAGACATTGAGATTTTCGGACGCAACACCTATCATCTGATGTATCCGTACTGGCACGACGTCGCGGTGAATCAATCGGAATCAAAAGCGATCAACGAATTCGCCCGCACGTTCGATTCGATGCCGAAGATCGTCTTTTCAACAACGTTGAAGAGCGTGGAGTGGAACAACACAATACTTATGCACTCAGACCTTCAAGAAGAGATTATGAGGTTGAAAAAGCAGCCGGGCAGGAATATTTCCGTCGGCGGGTTGAACATTGCATCGCAACTCGCTCAGGCGGGTCTGATCGATGAGTATCGTTTTCTCATTCAGCCGATGATTGTAGGAAGCGGACCGCGGCTGTTTGAATCAATCGGCACGAGGGAGCTACAACTTGTCGAAACAAAACCGTTTCGGTCGGGAGTTGTTGCACTGCATTATAAGAGAGGTTGAATCAAACGAAGGACGAAATCTCAAATCATCTTCAATTCATACACCCATAAGGAGAGATCATCATGCCAACACTCAATCCCTACCTCAACTTCGCAGGCAACACCGAAGAAGCGTTCAAGTTCTACAAATCCGTTTTCGGCGGCGAGTTTCTCAACGTGACGCGATTCAAAGACATGCCGCCTGACGCGCCCAAAGCCGCGGAGAACGAAAGAGAGATGATCATGCATATCGCACTTCCGATCGGAAAAGGAAATGTGCTGATGGGAACCGACACGCTCGAATCCATGGGACACAAGCTTACGGTCGGAAACAATTTTTCCATCACAATCAAGCCGGAGAGCAGAGAGGAAGCCGACAAACTCTTCAAGGGACTCTCTGAAGGCGGCACGGTCGCAATGCCGATGGCGGACGCGTTCTGGGGCGCCTACTTCGGAATGTTCACAGACAAGTTCGGCATTCAGTGGATGATCAACCTCGACAACCAACCGGCAAAATGAGGAAACCAATGAACACACTCAAAAGCATTGGGGCGGTCGTTGCCGGCTTCCTCACCGTCGTAATATTGTCGGTTGCAACGGATGCAGTGTTAGAGTCAACGGGATTATTCCCACCGCAAAGTGAACCTGCTGCATATACCGCGCAATTACTGCTGATAGCACTTGTGTATCGTTGCATCTACACAATCGCGGGCGGTTATGTCACCGCGAGATTAGCTCCTCGTCAACCCATGCGCTATGCATTGATTCTTGGAATTGTGGGAATCATTGCAGGGTTGGGCGGTGTTATCTTCTCATGGAACCTGACGCCGCATCATTGGTACCCGATCGCGCTCGTCGTTACCGCGCTCCCGTGTACATGGCTCGGTGGGAAGCTGTTTTCAAGAAAGCGAGAGCCGGCGATCGCTCTTCAAGTTCCAAACCAATAATTTGAACTGGCGGGAAATGCAGAGCAGATAGGCGATCTATCGCGCTGCTCGTCGCTGGTCTGATTCTCACGAAACGAACGACAGCATGACATTGTTTTCGATGTTAGTTGCAATTGCCCGTCAATATCAAATAGTAACATCAAGGAGGGAGATGGTGATGCGTTTACTCAGCCTTTGTCTTATTGTTACGCTCTTTTCTTCTCTATCATTCAGTCAAATCCCAAATGCTGGGTTTGAGAACTGGGAAACAGACCCTGATAGCAACTACAATCCCGCGGGTTGGCAGACCACAAATAGTTTTCCTCTTGTGAATGTCGAGCCTTATTCTCCGGGTTGTCAGGGTAATTACGCAATGAAAGTGAAGACATTGAACCCTGGATTTCCGTTTCCGGGAGTAGCCTTTCTTCAGGTTGCATATAACTTCAGCCAGATACCGACAAGATTCTCGGCTTGTGTGAAGTCAAACATCATGCCCGGAGATCAAGCATACATTATCGTGGGCTTGATGAGGGGTGACAGTGTCATTGCGTCGCAGGACAGTTGTACTTTCAGGATAGATGCGACGATCGGTCAACCTACTTATCGTGATTTTCCACTCACCATTCAGTCCAATCTTATACCGGATTCACTGATCATCATCGTGGCATCGGGTCTTGGAAGTGGACAAGTGGGAACAGAGCTAATTGTTGATGAACTTGCATTTGGAACAGGCTCTGCAAGCGTTTCGGCAAAAGAACTCCTTCCTGGTTCTTTCTCATTGCATCAGAACTATCCGAACCCATTTAACCCATCGACGACGATTGACTATGAAATTCCGAAACTGAGCAAGGTCGAATTGCACATTTACAATGTCCTCGGCCAACACGTCGTAGGGATCTTGAACGAGGAGCAGGTTCCGGGAAGATATTCTCTTGTGTGGAATGGGCAGGACAACAGAGGGTCTCAGGTTTCAGGTGGAGTGTATTTCTGCCGCCTGCAAGCTGGCGCATATATCGAGACGAAGAAACTCACGCTTCTCAAATGAACAGGCAACTGCAACTGGATTCATTTCGAATTCAAACAAATGTACCGATTGGTTGTCTCCTGAAAACAGTAAAGGTTTTGTATCCAATTGTCAAAAAGTGAAAGCAGTAATTACTGGCAAAACAACCAACAGCAAGTGCAATCTCAAAAAACAAGTTCTCAACATCAACCAACAAAAAGGAGAATTCCACCATGGCTCTCTATTTGACGCGGTTCAGCTATAAGCCAGAGACGTGGGCTCACTTGATGAAGAACCCCGAAGACCGCCGCGAGGCTGCGCGCAAGTATATCGAGTCGGTCGGCGGGAAGTTGCACGGCTTCTGGTACGCGTTTGGCGCGCACGACGGCTACAACCTCTGGGAAGCGCCTGACAATGTCTCGATGGCCGCAGTCGGGATTGCGATCACCGGCGGCGGCGCATTGTCGAAATTCGAGACGACGCCGCTACTCACTGTCGAGGAGACCCTCGACGCCCTTCACCGTGCGCAGAAGGTCAGCTACCGGCCACCCGGAGTGAAGTAGAGCGGCACCGTCCTTCGCGTAGAAGCAATAGCAATCAACAAACAACCCTAGCCGAACGAGAGGAGTGGTGTTCTCATGTTCATCATTCGTGCCTGCACGCCCAAGTGGCGTTTCGGCACGCAGGCGTGAAGTGGTTACTGCGAAACCCGGGCATCGTGGAGTAGACTCAGGAAGATCCCTCTCTTCCGGTTGGATACGAAGGAGGCAGCGGGGTTTCTCTGTTTCCGTCTTGGAGATTGCGAAACGGCGAGGTTCAATATGATCCGGCTCTTTTTAGCTGTCGAGACATTTGGTTTCATGCTTGCTGCATTAGTACACTTCGGCGTTATCCTTCAAGGCAACGAGCACGAAAGAGCGCGCATCCCCGAAAGCATCATCGCTCTGGTTCTGCTCATCGGACTTGTACTGATTTCATTTCGTCCGGCATTAACTCGAAGAATCAGTTTTGCCGTTCAGGGATTTGCGTTACTCGGTACCTTGGTTGGAGTGTTCACTATTATTGTTGGAATAGGCCCGCAGTCGGCGGGAGATATTGTTTTTCATGTATGCATAGTCGCGCTGCTTGTCACTGGTCTGATTCTCACCAAGCGCACAACAGCATGACGCCCTGTAATTGCCGCAATCACCCTGCATGGTTTGTTGCCAACATTTGTGCATACAAAACCAATTTTGAAAAAATAGATTTCAGGAGGCGGTAAAATAACATGAGAAAAATCATCGTCTTATCGTTTACTGCATTAGATGGAGTAATGCAGGCGCCTGGTGGACCTGAGGAAGATAGATCGGGCGGTTTCAAATATGGCGGTTGGGTTGCGCCCTATTTTGACGATGTTGCTGGTAAGGTCATGGAAAAACAGATGAAACCGGCTGACCTTCTTTTGGGCAGAAAGACATTTGAGATTTTTGCATCCTACTGGCCCGAACATGCAGACAATTGGCCAAGGTATCAATGACGTCACAAAATACGTCATGTCCAGAACCATGAAAAAGTCAGATTGGAAAAACTCAGTTTTCCTCAAAAGCTTGGCAGATATCAAAAAGCTCAAGAATTCAAAAGGTTCTGACATTCAGGTTCACGGCAGTGGTGAGCTCATTCAGTTGCTACTTAAGAATGATTTAGTGGACGAACTCTGGCTCAAAATTCACCCGTTGACTCTTGGTAAAGGGAAAAAGTTGTTTGACAATGGCGCGATTCCGGCAGCCTTTTCATTAACAGAGAGTTTGGTTACACCAAGTGGAGTTATTATTGCCAATTACAAGCGAGCTGGAAAAGTCAAGACAGGTACTGTTGGAGCGTAACTGACGTCTGCCCAACAATAAGTGCAATCTTGACGGACCATCGTTCAGTTTAGGAGGATTGAATGAGCAATCTACCTTATCACAGATATGGAGAAGACTTATGAAGACAGTTCTCTGGGCGCTACAGGTGCTGCTCGCTGCTCAGTTTCTCTGGCACGGCTGGCTCATGGTTGCACCGCCGGCCGAATTGGTTGAGATCATCAATGCCAACCTGGGAGTTGGGCTACGCTACTTCATTGGCGTGGCTGAATTGCTCGCCGCTGTTGGTCTCATCTTGCCCGGTGTTCTGCGCATTCACACCTGGCTCATTCCCCTAACTGCCGCAGGACTGATGATTGTAACTGCAAGCGCCACTGTTTATCATTCGTTCAGAGGTGAAACCAGTAGTGCAATTTACACGGCTGTTCTCTTTGTCATCATAACCTTCGTGGCATATATGCGATGGAAAGTACGGCCTATCGTACCACGACAAAAAGCACAAGCTTCATCAAGCACCGTTTGGGGTCGCTTGTGAATGCAGGTGCACAAGTCCTGCAAGAGATCAAAGATGTCGGTGGCAGTAAGCTGATCGCGAGCGCAAAGGATGCCGCGGGGAACATCATCGGACTCGATCAGTCGCCATAGTCACTCTGAGTTCATTGACCACGCCGAAAGCAAGCGTGGCTATTTGGGCGAATGACGCATGCTTCTTATTGTCATTCTGAACGAAGTGAAGAATCCAGAACAGGCATCACAGGTGTAAACTAGGTTCTGGATTCTTCCTGCCTGCCGGCAGGCACGGCGGCTCTAAGAAGCGAGCCTCAGAATGACAAATTCATGACACGTCAATAGCAGGCATCGTCAGAGGCGATGCCTCTGTTGTCCATTGTGATGACATCCTTTTGCATGGAACCTTTTGCGTCCGCTCCGCATTGAGACAAATGACTCAACATCAATTACATAAGGAGAACCACCATGAACACGCTACACTTTTCGATCGCCATCAACGCACCGAAAGAAAAGGTGTGGAATACCATGCTCGCCGACAAAACGTATCGCGCGTGGACGGAGCCGTTCTCGCCGGGTTCCTACTACAAAGGTAGCTGGGACAAAGGAAGCAAAATTCTATTTCTTGCCCCGACCGAGAAGGGTGAGATGGGAATGGTGAGCCGGATCGCAGATAGCCGTCGGTACGAATTCATTTCCATCGAACATCTTGGACTTGTGCAAGATGGAAAGGAAGACATGACAAGCGAAGCCACAAAGGCGTGGGCAGGAGTGCATGAGAACTACACGTTCAAAGAATCAAGAGGCACCACCGAAGTACTGATCGATTTGGAATCATCGAATGAAGACAAAGAGATGTTCGCGATGTTTCAGGATATGTGGCCGAAAGCTTTGAAGAAACTTAAGGAGCTGGCAGAGGAATAGGACAGAAGCTGGCTTGATGGCGCGGTTGTTTCATTGCACGATACGATCATAACCAAAACCGCTAGCATCCAACTTGTCTGTGCGAAGCGACTTTCTTCACGAGTTCGTTTGCTGCTGCGCGTGAAGACAGAAAAAGTGTTGGCTCACTGACGTTGTAGTGATTAGTCAGATCCATCAACAAGTCGAGTCTTCCATCTCTATCAAGGTCGCCCGCCCACCGGAGCGTTGGCGAACCATCGAGATACGACCGTGCTCGATTGAGAATGGTCTGTCTTCGCTGATCACTATAGAGGATGACTTTGTAGTTTTCAATGACCTCTTTGTCTTCTTTGCCTTCGCATAGAGTTGATAGGAAGAGCGGACTCATCGTGGTGATTCCTTTTCATGGACAGGACAGCCGTAAGAAGGATAGGGACTCTTGTGGAAAGGTGCAAGAGAAGTCAGGTTCCCAACATGTCCGCCGTCTTCCGATCTTCGCCGGTCGAGATTTGAATCGACTTCAAGTTTACAGCAATCATCACACTTGTCCAAGATAATCATGCGGCAATCAGAGCCAGTGCTCTGGTTGCAAGCACGTTGTGCATAACCCTCGTGCTTTTGTGGGGGGATTCGAAATCGTACGGCGATGTGCGTGGGGAAGATTCACTCTCACGAAGTGATCCCTTCGGGAGAAGGGGTCAAGTTTCGGTGAAGCTGTAGTGCCCTACTCGACGGTAGATCGTTTCCGCACCGAAACTTGTGGCATGTGGGTGGAGAGTGAATCGTGCCTGCACGCCGAAGTGCGGCGTTTCGGCACGCAGGCGTGCGTTTACGATTTCGATCCCGATGCCGAAAGAGTCGGCATCGGGACTTTGGTTACTTTCTTTGCCCTTCAAAGAAAGTGACAACACACCATACCAATCCTCCTGTGTGCATACATGGTATAAAGAACAATTCCCGAATTGCGAAAAGCTGGTTGGTCAAGAGCAGTGACTTGTCCTGCTGATTAACATAAGAGAGGCTTGTGCTGCACGCTAAGACCAATTTCATTTCTCCCGGAGATTATTTTGGACAGCAGTGAGCAATCATCACCAATCGACTCTGAACGATCAACTAAGCACACCGACCCTTGCATTTCAAGTAATTGTCGCGTATCTAAGTGAAGGCTTCACCAAGCACAAACCTCTCGGCGAACACCACACGAGACTAACAGGGTGTTGAAAAGGGTGCACGAAGGTTCTTCTGATACAAGCAAAAATTACTTCTTAGTGTTCCTTCGTGACCTTCGTGGATAAAAAAACAGGGGTCTTCAAACACCTCCTAATGCAATCGCATCGACACTCCTGAGGAACGAGCATGTACGCAATCGGGTATGACATCGGAAGTTCATCCATCAAATGCGCGATACTGAACTGCGCAACGGGCAAGACCATTGCCCAGGGATCGCACCCCACGGAAGAAATGGCAATTCAGTCGCCGCGACCAGGCTGGGCAGAGCAGGACCCCGAGCTCTGGTGGCAGTATGTTGTTCTGCTGACGCAACGCTTGCTGCGCGACAACAACGTCGAGGCCGCGCGCGTGAATGCGATCGGCATTTCCTATCAGATGCACGGACTCGTGTTGGTCGACAAGAATCGGCGTGTGCTGCGACCATCAATCATCTGGTGCGACAGCAGAGCCGTTGAGATCGGACGTAAAGCGTTCGATGCACTCGGCAACGAGTTCTGCCTCAGCCGCCTGCTCAACTCGCCCGGAAATTTCACCGCTTCGAAGTTGAAGTGGGTGAAGGAAAACGAACCGGCGCTCTACAAGCAAGTGTACAAAGCAATGCTGCCGGGAGACTTCATCGCCATGAAGCTCTCAGGAGAAATTCGCACGAGCATCTCGGGACTTTCTGAGGGAATCTTCTGGGACTTCGAACGGAATGCGGTCTCGACCGAACTGCTGAACTACTATGGCATCGCGCCCGATCTGCTCGCCGAGTCGTCATCTTCCTTCTCGCATCAAGGAATGCTCACACACACGGCAGCGCAGGAGCTTGGTTTGCAGGAAGGCGCTGTCGTTGCGTATCGGGCAGGCGATCAGCCGAACAACGCTTTCTCGCTCAACGTTCTGAATCCGGGCGAAGTTGCCGCGACAGCCGGAACATCCGGCGTTGTGTATGGCGTCAGCGGCAAAGTATGCTACGATAGAAAATCGCGAGTCAATCCGTTCGCGCACGTTAATCACACGAACGATCAGCCGAGACTCGGCGTGCTGCTCTGCATCAACGGGACCGGCATTCAGAACTCATGGCTGCGCAAAAATGTTGCCGCGGGAATGTCGTATGTAGAGATGAATGCGCAAGCGGCAACCGTCCCTGTCGGATCCGAGGGCGTTGTTGTTATTCCGTTCGGCAATGGCGCCGAGCGCGTTTTGGAAAACAGGAATGTCGGCGGACAGGTGTTCGGTCTCGACTTCAACAGACATTCGCGTGCGCACATACTGCGCGCAGCGCAGGAAGGCATCGCGTTCTCATTCCGCTACGGCGTCGATATCATGAAGGAAATGGGGATGAACATCGATGTGATCAGAGCGGGACACACGAACATGTTCCTCAGTCCGGTGTTTCGGCAGACGGTCGCCAACTGCACGGGCGCACGAATCGAGTTGTACGACACGGACGGCTCGCAGGGCGCCGCACGCGGAGCCGCTGTCGGGGCGAGACTCTACGCGTCGTTCGCCGATGCCTTCACGTCTCTGACGAAGGTGGATGAAGTCCATCCTGCCGCGGACGCGATTGGCGAGACAGAGAGTGCGTACAAAAACTGGTTGTCACGATTGCGCGGGAGTGCGGGCGAGTAGTCGCACGCGGTCGAATCTTGGAATCCAAATCATCGTCCTTTAGGACGATTTGGTTGAACAGGGTCGCCGTTTACGACGTCCCGTGAATTCGTCGCACGCCCAGTTCCAACCCGCGCAGTTCCGCGAGTCCCCGCATGCGACCGAACAGCGAATAGCCCGGATAGACCTGCTTGCTTTTTGTTTCCGCGAGAAGTTGATCAGCGCGCATCAGGTGACCGTGATCGGGACGAAGCGGCATGCGATGATCTGCCCGACCTTCCTTTAGTCGACGCTGCTGTTCGAGCACGAATACCTTCATCACCTCGAACATATCTACGTCGCCGTCCAGATGATTCTCTTCCATAAAGTCGCCTTCCTGATTGCGCGAGACATTTCGCAGATGGATGAAGTTTACTCGCTGCGCAAACGCTCGTGCGAGCGCCGGAACGTCGTTCTGATATCCCGCGCCGAGTGAACCCGAGCAGAACGTGATGCCGTTTGAAGGAGAATCTACAGCATCAATGATCCGTTGAAGATCGTCGTGTGTGCTTACGACTCGCGGCAATCCAAACAACGAGAACGGCGGATCGTCCGGGTGAATGCCCAGCAGCACGCCCGACTCTTCCGCCGCCGGGACAATTTCCCGGAGGAAGTGTTGGAGATTTGATTGCAAAGCCGCCTTGTCAATCGTCGCGTACTCATCACAGGCCGACTTCAATCCCTCGAGAGAATACGATGACGATTCTCCCGATCCGGGAAAGCCGAGTAGTATCGTCCGAATCAGTTTCGCCTTGTCGGCTTCGCTCAGTATGGCATAATAGTCACGCGCTTTCTGAATGTGGAGTTCAGAATACTCTCCTTCTGCTTTCTGTCGTTGAAGGATGAAGAGATCAAATGCGACCAGCGCATGCATTTCAAATCGCGAAGCAATCGAGCCGTCGCTGCATGTTGCCGCAAGATCTGTCCGCGACCAATCCAGCGCCGGCATGAAGTTGTAGCACACCGTATCGATGCCGCAGCGCCCCAGATTTCTGACAGACGTTTTGAAATTCTCGATATACCGTTCGTACCCCGGCGCCCGCTTCTTGATCGCTTCGTGAACCGGAATGCTCTCCGCAACAGACCAGCGCAATCCTACCGACTCGATCATCTGCTTGCGCCTCATGATGTCATCAACAGACCACACTGTTCCCGTCGGAAGGTGATGAAGCGCCGTGACGACGCCGGTCGCGCCAGTCTGCTTCACTTCTTTGAGCGTGACAGGATCTTGTGGTCCGAACCAGCGCCATGTTTGCTCAAGCATTGCTGATGACCCTACCAAAGATGATGAACATGCGACTTGATGCGTTTCTCATAGATCGTTGCGATGGCTGCCATCGTTGCATCCGGCAGCGCAGGAACGTCAGCAGCGCTGACATTCTCTTCGACCTGCGCCGGCGTCTTCGCGCCGGGTATCGTGCTCGTCACTGCCTCATGCATGAGTATCCAGCCCAATGCCATCTGCGCAAGCGACATGCCCTCGGGCTTCACCGCTTGCAGTGCCTCTCCTGCCGCCAGTCCGACTTCATACTCCACGCCGGAAAACGTCTCGCCCCGATCAAACTCTTCGCCGTGACGATTGAAGTTGCGGTGATCGTCGCTGGCGAACAAACTGTCGCGCCTGAACTTTCCCGTCAGCATACCGGATGAAAGCGGCAGTCTCGCGAGGATTCCGACTTTCTTGCGTTGCGCTTCTTGAAAGAAGAGCGACGCCGGTCGCTGCCGAAAGATATTGAAAATGATCTGCACCGACTGCACGTCGGAATACTCGATTGCCTTCAGCGCTTCCTCCACTTTCTCAACGCTCACGCCATAGTATCGGATCTTTCCCGCTCGAACAAGATCGTCAAGCACGCCGAACACATCCGGCGTGTAGTACACTTCAGTCGGCGGACAATGAAGCTGGAGCAGATCGATCGTGTCTGCGCTCAGATTTTTCAAACTTCGTTCGACGAACGAAACAAGATTCTGTCGTGAGTAGCCGGCGGCAATGTGAGGACTGAGTCTGCGCCCCGCCTTTGTCGCAACGATGAACGGCTCGCTTCGTTCTTTTCGAAGTCTCGCCAACAAGCGTTCGCTCCGCCCGTCGCCGTACACGTCGGCCGTGTCAAAAAGATTCACGCCGAGATCAAGCGCCCGATGCAGCGCACGCATCGACTGCTCATCATCGACTGCGCCCCACGTTCCGCCAATCGCCCACGCACCAAAACTCACGGTCGAGAGCTTCCAACCAGTTCTGCCGAACTCACGATAGTGCATCGCTGCAATCCTTCAGAAGGCATCCGTCCCCAACCAGACGAAACACCCCATTTGCCGCTCAAAACCTTGATTAAATTTGATTTGAACCGTTTTAATATTGGAAACAAATTCTCTATATTCAACAGGAATTTTCCCGAAGTACAGAGCCGCGACAATGGGACTACGAATTAACAACAGACTTGTTCCTGCACGCTTGGGCGCTTCCCTCTTCGAATCCGCGGAAGCAATCGGCGAGTACATTCCCACGTCCTGTCGCAAACAAGGAACGTGCAGAGAATGTCTTGTCGAAGTAACCGAAGGCATGGAGTTTCTGTCGCC
>JACRFA010000216.1 GCA_016218065.1 Ignavibacteriota bacterium
CCTGAGCAATTCTTTCGATGGCTTCTCGCCAATAAGTAGATGCTCTGCCTCTGCAACTCGTCTCCAGGTTGGGAAAGCAGCACCGGGCACAATGCGCGCATCGGTGATGACGCCCGATTCATCCTGAGCAACAACTGCCGCAACGCTCAGTCGCGAAATGGAAAGCGCATTGCGCCTGCCAAGTTTGATGAAGACACTTCGAGCATTGAGAGGCAATTTTTGAAATTGAATCTCCGTCAGGAGTTCATTCGGTGATGCCTTGGTCTTATATGGTTTGATGAAGAAGTCTGCCATGTCGAACAATCGTTCTCCATCTGCGGACTGCAATTTCACTTTGGCGCCAAGGGCAACGAGTGGCGGAACAGTGTCGGCACAGGTTGCAGCATTCATGACGTTGCCACCCACCGTGCCGCGATTCCTGATCTGCGGCGAGCCAATGGATGCAGCTGCTATGCTCAAGAGTTGTGCACTCTGGTTCAGTTCTGTTGAGCTTGATAATTGTGAGTGCGTTGCAAGCGGCTTCAGAATAATTGTGCCGTTCGCGCTGAGAAGTCCGTTCAATTCCTGAATGCCGGCAATGTCGATGACGACCTGCGGCGTTTTGCCGTTCGCCCGTCGAAGTTCGATCAGCACATCCGTGCCACCGGCGAGAACCTGAGCGCTGCTGCCAAACTTCGCGAGAGCGTCCGTGGCTTCGGCAATCGTTTTGGGTTTGATGTAATCGAAACAGTTCATACTCACTCAACCCCATGACGTATTTTGCACGAGGCATCCGTCCAGGTTTCTTCTTTCTCTTTGAGTGCGGAGCCGCGTTCCCCTTCGCGGGTTAACTTGTGCCCGAGCAAAACGCGTTCGAGATTTGCCGGAAGTTCGTACACACGTTTTCCAGTCGCGTTGTACATCGCATTCACAATCGCGGGCGCGGCTAGTTCGTTTGCGGGTTCGCCGATGGATTTCGCACCAAACGGTCCCACGGGATCCTCGTTTTCAACGATGATAGCGTTGATAGGCGGAACATCCATCGACGTCGGAATCAGATACTCATCGAAGTTGAGCTGCTTCGGCACGCTATCCTCAAAATCAAATTCCTCCAGCAGCCCGTACCCGAGTCCCATCGCAACCCCGCCGTACATTTGTCCCAGCACGCCGCTCCGGCTGATGGCAGTGCCGACGTCGTGCACCGATGTGAAGTTGACGACATCAACTTTGCCCGTCTCGGTATCGACTTCGACTTCGGCAACGTTGCAGCCGTAAACAAATGTGAAGTACGCTTCGCCTTGTCCAGTCTCTTCATTCCACGAAGTCTTCGGCGACTTGAACCAGCCGAAGCCGTAAAGTGGTTTACCGCGGCGGAATGCTTCGTCAGCAAGCTCGGCGAATGAGGCGAGGCGATCGGTCGTCGAAACCGTTAAAACGGTTCGCTTGTGTTTGTTTGGATTAACTTTCCCCGGACTAAAGTCCGGGGCTAATTCCTCACCGCTTTCGATGTTTTCATTCTTCTCGGCGGGCACGCGCAATGATCTCCCCTCGCCTCTTAGGAGAGGGGCAGGGGGTGAGGTCTGTCTTTGAACCAGATAACCATCTTTGATATCTAACTCCTCCACCGCCACTCCAGTCATCCTCGAACCAACATCCAACAACGTTGCGCGCACCACTTCTGCTGCACGTTTCGCCGCCGAGCCGCCCATGATCGTGCCGCGCGAGGCGACCGTCGGTCCGCCATCGGGCACGCGGCTTGTGTTCGTATTCAAACACTGAATTCTCTCCAACGAGATGCCGAGCACTTCGGCAACGATGTTCGACATGGATGATTGCGCTCCTTGTCCCATGTCGGTAATGCCGGATGATACAATAACACTGCCGTCAGTTTGCACCGAGACGATTGTTCCGGTCGCATCCGTTCCTTCTGCGCCAAGCGACACGCCGCGATAGCTGCACGCGAGGCCAATGCCTCGCCTTTTCGCCATGTCATTCTGAGGGAGCGCTTCGACCTTGCTCAACACAGGATCAGCTACCGAAGAATCTAGAATCGAGCTACGTTCTAGATTCTTTCTGCCTGCCGGCAGGCACGGCGACCCTGAAAAGCGGGTCTCAGAATGACACCGCCGGTAGGTCTTCCACTTGTTCCAAAAATCCGCAGCATCCGTCGCCTTGGTCAGCACTTCCTTCAGACTTACGTTGTGTTCAAGCTTCTGCCCTGTCGCAGTCACAGCGCCGCGTTCGAATCCGTTCTGCAGACGAATCTCCAGCGGATTCTTTCCAACTTTCTCTGCCAGCTCGTCCATCATCGACTCGATGGCAAAGTTCACTTGCGGCGAGCCGAACCCGCGCATCGCACCCGTATAGTTGTTGTTCGTATAAACGGCATACACATCTGTCTTCACATTCTCACAATAGTACGGACCCGTCGCTTGCACGACTGACCGCCACGTGACAAACGGACTCATGGACGCATACGCTCCAGCATCTGCAATGCAACGCTGCTCCATCGCCGTGATGCTGCCATCGTTCCTCACTCCCCACTTGTAGTACATCGTGTAGGGATGACGCTTGTAGCTTTCGAGCATCGACTCTTCGCGAGTGTTCACCATCTTGACCGGTTTGCCGGTCTTCAACGCAAGCAACGCAGCGCGACAGCACATCGAGGTCATCACTTCATCCTTGCCGCCAAACGAACCGCCGAGCGTCGATTGAATGAGCTGGACTTTGTTGAGGTCGAGATTCAACGCGGCGGCAACGGAACGTCGTGACGAAAAGAGATTCTGAATCGAGCCGGTGATCTTTACACCACCATGCTCAGCCGGTTCAGCCAGGACTGCTTCCGGCTCGATGTACGAATGTTCGATGAACTGTGTCTTGAATTTTCGTTCGATGGTGAAGTCCGCCTCAGCAAATCCCTTCTCCATATCTCCCTTGCGGACTTCGTGGTGAACAAAGGTATTCGGGGGGAGAAGGTCACCTTCCGCCGAGTTTGAGCGTTGATGAAGCTGACCTTCTGCGGCTGCCTTCATCGCTTCTTCAGGATCAGAGACAACCGGCAGCGGCTCGTATTCGACTTCGATGAGCGAGAGTGCTTGCCCGGCAATTTCCCGCGAAGCAGCCGCGACCAAAGCAACGCCGTCCCCAAGGTAGCGCACACGGTCTTGCGCAAGTATCGCCTGGTTCTTCACAACAATGCCAAACACTTTGCTGCCGGGAATATCCTTCGCTGTCAGCACCGCTTCAACGCCCGGGAGTTGTTCTGCCTTCGAGGTATCGATGCGAAGAATCCTTGCGTGCGGATACTTCGAGCGCAGCACTTTGCCGTAGAGCTGGTGTGCGACGTTGTAGTCTTCAGCAAACTTCGCCCGGCCCGTGACTTTTCCCCAGGCGTCAACGCGGCGTTGTGTTGTTCCGATGATGTCATGTTTCATAGCTGCACACTGCTCGTAAGATCAATCCAACAATCCATCAATCCAACAATCCAACAATCCATCAATCCAACAATCCAACAATCCATTACTCCATCAATCCATTACTCCATTACTCCATTACTCCATTACTCCATTACTCCACTCCTTCGCATCTGAAGAAGGAAGATACCCTTCGACTGTAAATCGGCTCAGGGTTTAAGTCATCCTTCTCCACAATCTCCCCGCTGCTTTCCTCGCTTCCCCCATCACCTTCTCCTCGTCAACTCCGACCAATTGACCATTGAACATTATCCATTGACCATTGACCATTGTATGGATCGCCATCCGCGAGTTCATCCCAAACACAAAATGCCCGGGAAGGTTGTCCTGGGTCAGCGGAGTCGGCGGAGCGTAGTCGAGTACAATCAAATCTGCCGGCGAACCTACGCTCAATGTGCCGAATTCTCTCTCGAAGAAATCCGAACTAAGACGTTGTCCGGCCTGAAGCATCTCAGGGATTCGATTGAATCCTACCTTATGTTCCGATTCCTGATTGCGGAAGAATCCTATTTTGCTCTCCTCAAACATATCCGCCGGAAAACCATCAGTGCCCAGAGCTGAATGCGAGCCAAACCAATTCAGCGGCGCGTAGCCAACTGCGTTGTTCATGTTCGAGCGCGGATTGTGAATGAGCCAAGAGCCGGTATTTTCAATTCGTGCACAATCCTGCTTCGAGAGATGAACACCGTGGGCGAAAATGGATTTCGCCGTCAGTATTCCATGCTTCTCGAATCTGTCAAGAATGGACACCCTTCGACTCCGTCCCGATTGGGAATCATCGGGACTGCGCTCAGGGTGACGAACGCGTGTTGCCCGCTTTGCAGCATCAAGCACATCCGCTTCGTCCTCGGCAACATGGATGTGAACGCCGCAATCGTGTTTCGCAGCAAGCTCTCCAATCATTTGCATCGAGCCATCGTTCAGCGTAAATGATGCGTGCGCGCCGATCGTGCCTCTGAAAAGTGAATCCTCGAGATTCTTGCTCACGAATCGCTCGTTTTCCTCAAGTCCCGCGTCGCGTTTCTTCTTGCCGCCGCGGTCGGTTGTTTCGTAACAGAGAATGCCGCGGAGACCGACATCGCTCATTGCTTGCTTGATGATGTCGATCGAGCCTTTGATGCAATTGGGCGATGCGTGATGATCAATGAGCAGCGTCGTTCCGCATTTCACAGCTTCAATACTTCCAACGAGCGCGCTGTAGTAGATGCTCTCCTCATCTAATGCTTCGTCGAGTTTCCACCAAATCTTTCTGAGAATATCAACGAAGTTCTTCGGTGATTGCTTTGGCGCCGACATCCCTCGCGCAAGAGCGGAATACAAATGCGTATGCGCGTTCACCATGCCGGGCATAATGAACTTGCCGGTGAGATCAATGACTTGTTCGCTTCCCCTCGATCGAAGGTTTCTTGCGCGCGCAATGATGTAGCCACGTTCGATGCGCAGATCAACTCGCTCGACACGTGAGGGTGAAAAAAGTAATACGCTTGCGTTTTTGAGAAGCACGTTATTGGCTATACGAGAATCAAACGATCCATGGTCAACGAGTGAAGAGATTCTTCTCCAAAGGAGTCCTTCGGACACTTCGCTTCGCTGAGTTTACCCTGAGCGAAGTCGAAGGGTTGCTAATGACGTGACATGAACTTGTCATTCTGAAGCTCGTTTTTCAGAGCTGAAGAATCCAGAACCCAAGTCCCGCTCTGATCTGGATTCTTCACTTCGCTTCGCTGAGTTTACCCTGAGCGAAGTCGAAGGGTTCAGAATGACAAATAGAGCGCACGTCATTACCTCGAATAGCCACGCTCGCTTTTTGGCGTGGTCAATGAACTCAGAATGACAACGAGGCAAGATCCGGCTCCACATCAATAGCTTTCCCCGCTGCTTGCTTCGCCGATGCAATGTCTTTCAACCCGTTTCCGGTAATGACTACGACTGCAGATTCACTTTTCTTCACTATTCCCTGAGCGATGGCTTTTCTCAATCCGGCAACACCGGCAATGCCCGCCGGTTCGCCGAACACTCCACCCAACCGCGCCGTCAATCGCATCGCGTCGAGGATCTCTTCATCGCTCACTGCAATCATGTCGCCGCACGATGACTTGATTTGCTGAATTGCGCGTCGCCAGTTGCGTGGAGTCCCGACGGCGATGCTGTCGGCAATGGTGTTCGTGTCGGATGGGATGAGGTCTTTGGCACTCTTGAATGCCTCAAGCATCGGCATCGCTCCCTCAGCCTGCACGCCGAGCAAACGCGGCATGCGTTCGATGAATCCAAGTCGCTTCATCTCCTGCAATCCTTTTCCGATACCGCCAATTGTGCATCCATCTCCAACGGAGACTACAACCCAATCAGGAATATTTGTCCCAAACTGCTCCGCAATTTCGAGTCCGGCAGTTTTCTTTCCTTCTACCAAAAACGGATTCGTGCCGCTGTTGCGATTGTACCATCCAAATTTGTCACATGCTTGTTTACAGAGATCGAATGCTTGCTCGTACGTCCCCTGTACTCTCAACACCGTCGCTCCGAAAATCAGAAGCTGCGTCACCTTCGGCTCGGGCGCACGTTGCGGCACGAAGATGTAGCTCTTCAGTCCCGCCGCGGCAGAAAGCCCCGCGAGCGACGACGCAGCGTTGCCCGTCGACGCGCAGGCAATCGTATCAAAACCAAACTCTAACGCTTTCATCACGCCAACAGCACTTGCTCTGTCTTTGAATGAGTTCGTTGGATTTCTTCCATCATCCTTCAGATACAACTTCGCGATGCCGATCGCTTGTGCGAGTCTCGGAAGATCGTAGATCGGCGTCCAGCCAATGTGAAGGTGAGGGAGCGAGTGCCCGGGAGAGATGGGAAGCAATTCGCGATAGCGCCAGATGTCGCGGTCGCGAGAGTCGAGAGCAGACTTCGTCAGTGAGTGAGCTAGCCGCGCGTAGTCATACTCGACATCGAGAATGCCCTGCTCGCCACACGACGTGCACGTGAGCAGATTGCCATTCGAGAATTCTCTGCCGCAGAGAATGCAGCGCAAGCCGACAACAAAATTGTGCGGGTCAGACCCCATGGTTTTCTTTGGATAATGCATGAAAACCTCACAGGGTATGCCACCCACAATCGGTCAGATTGGAAGAATTTGAGCGGAATCTCGTCCCGGCAATCTCTTAATTGAGAAAACAGGAGATGAATGTCGCAAGATTGAGAACTGGAGTGAGGATGACATCGTAGCGTCGCGGCCGTCAGCAGATTTGACTGACGACGCGATTGATCGCGCGGCGCGACCGACGAGTCAATTTTTTGTGGGGCTGCAGACGGGTGTTCCACGTCCCGACTGCTTACGGTGCCGCCTGCCTGCCGGCAGGCAGGCGAAGCGAAGCAGGCTACCTCGCAGCAAACATCGTCGCCCTCATTGCTCGGCAGAGTTTAATTCGTAGCGAGACTCAAGCATAACACATTCCCCTCTGCGTATGTGCATGTACGTGCGGGAGAGGGGAAGCAGAAAGAGTGTGTCGCATACAAGCACATCACACACCCCGACCGCTGAAGCGGTCACCCCTCTCCCCAGTGCACGGCCCTCGCTCAGAGGGGAATCAGGAGAACAGCTAATCCGCGTTGCCAAACCCAAAATACTTCTCTGCATTGTTGTAGCAGATGTCTTGCATCATTCCGCCGACAAGATGAATGTCGTTGGGCAGCAACCCCTTCTCAATTTCTGAGCCGAGGATGTTGCACAACAGACGCCGGAAATACTCGTGGCGCGGAAATGAAAGAAAGCTTCGCGAATCAGTGAGCATCCCGACGAACTGGCTCAGCATTCCCATGTTCGAGAGCGCTTCGATCTGTTTCGCCATGCCGTCTGCCTGATCGAGAAACCACCACGCAGAACCGTATTGCAGTTTGCCCGGCACTGTGCCGTCCTGGAAATTCCCGATCATCGTCGCGAACAACTCGTTGTCGCGAGGATTGAGATTGTAGAGAATCGTCTTCGCGAGTTTGTTGTCCTTATCAAGCCGATCCAGAAATTTCGCAAGCGGTCTGCCGACTTCAAAGTCGCCGATTGAGTCGAAGCCTGTATCGGGGCCGAGCGTGCGCATCATGCGTGAGTTGTTGTTGCGCAACGCGCCGAGATGATACTGTTGCGTCCAGCCCTTCTCCCAATCCATCACCGCAAACTCGTACAGCATCGCCGATTTGAACTTCAGCACCTGCGCCGAGCTGAGCGGCTTGCGCGAGAGCAGTGTGCGGAAGGCTGATTGGATTTCTCGCTCCGTGTAGTCTTCCGCATAAACCGTCTCGATCCCATGATCGGAAAGACGGCAGCCGTTACGATGGAAGAAATCGTGTCGCTTGCGCAAAGCTGCGAGAAAATCCTGAAACTTCGTGATCCTCATGTCGGCGGCCGACTCGAGGGTCGCGACATACTTTCTGAATGCCTCGGCGTTTTCCACTGTCATTGCCTTGTCAGGACGAAACGCTGGAATCACTTTCGTCTGCAGCGAGGCGTCCTTCTTCATCGCCTTGTGAAAATTCAGTGAGTCAACCGGATCGTCCGTCGTGCAGACAACGCGTACGTTCATCTGTTTCAGAATTCCCCGCGTCGTGAATTCCTGCTGTGCGAGCTTTGCGTTGCAGTCATCCCAAATGCTCTTCGCGGTCGCAGCGTTGAGAACCCGGTCGGTAATGCCAAACGGCCTGCGGAGTTCCAAATGTGTCCAATGGTAGAGAGGATTGCGCAGTGTCTTTGGCACCGTTTCCGCCCACTTCTGGAATTTTTCCCAATCCGTTGCGTTGCCTGTTACGTAACGTTCGTCGACGCCGCAGGTGCGCATCGCTCGCCACTTGTAATGGTCGCCGTAGAGCCACATCTGCGTGAGGTTCGCGAACTGCCGGTTCTCAGCAATGTCTTGCGGAGAGAGATGGCAGTGATAGTCGATGATCGGCATGCTCTCGGCATAGCCGTGGAACAATTCTCTTGCTGTCTTCGTCTCGAGCAAGAAATCGTCGTGCATGTATGGAGATGTCATAGTGTTATCGTTCAAGTGATTCGCAATGATGTCAGTCCACTGATCCCAGAAACAGCGGGACAAGGTGGCGACGATAGATGTTATCTGTTACATTCTGGCCGATGATCTCCGAATGGCGATCGAGAAGATCCGTGAAACGATTTCCCATCTCTGCTGCGACCTTATAGCCGACATGAATCAGTTGGCGGAGATTTCTGTCGAAGTTCTTGCATGATTGATCGTGGCGGATCGCTTGCAGGAATTCTTCACTCGTCCAACCCGAAACTGCCTTGGGCGTGGGAAGCGCTGCCCGATCAATATCGATGACGGTGAGATACGGTTTGCAGAGTTCGTCGTAGCGATCGTACGACGCCGCGTACACTTCCTTCGCGACCTGAAGCGCCTCGCCGCCTGCAGCAGCAAGTCCGATCACCTCTTCGAGCCATGTTGTGCCTGCCGTTTTCAGATGGATGCCCGCGTCAAACTTCTTCAAGGCGCGGTGAATAATCGGGTACAACGAGAACTTGTCGCTGCCGGAGTGCACGCTCAGCTTCAGGTTTTTGGGCAACGAGAACCTTTCGATCGCAAACTTGATGACCGCAAGATCGTCCTCAAATTCCTGCTTGAATTGATTCACGGATCCGACATAGTCAACGCCCTTCAAGAACGAGCCGGTGAACTTTGGGGCGATCGTCTGAATCGGAATTCCTTCGCGGGCAACGGCCGCAAGAATGAAGAACAACTCGGCGGGAGTTTGCGGCGCGTTGGTTTCATCTGCCGAGACTTCGGGAACAAAGTTGCCCACGCCTTTGGCTGCTGCAATGTGTCGATACACGGCGCCGGCTTGCTCGATGGCGTAGAGATACTTCTCGCCGACGCTGCGCAAAAATTCTTTGCTCACATCCAACTGACGGTCAATCCCGGGGATAGACAACTTGCCAATGTACCCCATCATTGACGAGACGAATGCGTCGATGTTCTCCGGACTTGTCGGCTTGCCGATGAAATCCGCCACGTCGATGGTAAAGAAATTGCTCGATGCAACAAACCGATCCACAGTCGCCAGGCCGATGTGATCGGCATCGACGTAGTAGGAATGTTTCCATCCGCACGTCTTCACAGCCGCATCCGCCTCCGTGCGCACGGAATCCGGAACAGTGCCAATGATGACATGCTCGCGATTGGATTTGTTCCAGACCGGAACGACCGTCGCGCCGGCCTTCTCGACCATCTGCAATGCACGCAGCTGTGCCGCGCCTTCGCGCACGAATCTATCCCCAACGCCGATCGAATACTTTTCGAGTATCATAATGTTCTCTTCTTTCTAATTTGTGCCGTCATCGTGAGTTTTTCGTTCGGACATAATCGCCAGAGACTCCATGACACCGTCATGAAGAATGTTCGAGTAATGACGAACGACAGCATGCGTTAGGCCCGGAACTGTGTTCAAATCCATATCCCACAACTGTACATTGCCGAGAATCGTTTCGCACAACTTCTTCTCGTCGCGCCTGCATTGCGCGTGCGTCGATGCGAAGAATTCGAGATGCTGCGGATCATCCTGCACCAGATAATGCTTGCCGCCGCGCCACCCGACCAGAGAAGTGCTGCCGTTGAACTCTCCGCGATAGAATGCAATCAACGCCGCAAGCGAAAATGATAAGGCCTGAGGAATTGCATCGTGCGCTTGCTGATATCGAAGCAGCGATGGCAGCACACGCACCTTAAACTTCGAGACTGAGTTGAGCGTAATCGCCAACAGTCCGTGTTTCAGAAACGGATTGCGAAATCGTTCGAGCACCGTCTCGGCAAATTTTTTGCGCACGTCATCAGGCGCATCGAGTGTGGGGACGATTTCGTCGAAGACAGCTTGCTGCACGAACCTTCCTATCGCCTCATCCTCGAGACTCTGTCGAACGGTGTCCTTGCCCGCGAGAAATGCCGGAATCGCAAATGACGTGTGCGTGCCGTTCAAGATATGCACCTTCAGCGTTCGATACGGTCGCAAGTTGTCCGTCCAGACGACATTGAGACCTGCGTCGACGAATCGCAATTCCTTTCTCGCCGTTCCGTTTCCTTCAATCACCCAAAGATGGAACAGCTCCGACGCGACGAGCAACTCATCTTCGTAGCCGAGCTTCCGATAGAGATCTTCGGCTTCGTCGCGCGGAAAACCAGGTACAATACGATCAACAAGCGTATCGTAAAAGAAGCACGACTCATTGATCCATTGAACAAAATCATTTCCAAGCTGCCACGACTCTGCGTGTGCGAGAATATTCTCTTTCAGCGCGTGCCCGTTCCGGTCTATCAACTCGCACGGAATGATGATCATCCCTTTGTCGCGTGCACCGCTGAAATGATGGAATCGTTTGAACAACAGCGTCGTGACTTTTGCCGGGAAAGACGCCGGGCACTCACCATTCGGTTGAGGAGTCTCGACGTACACGATACCCGCCTCGGTCGTGTTCGAGACAATGTAACGCAGATCGGGATTCTCTGCGCACGCAAGAAACTCGTTCCAGTGCGTGTACGGATTGATGGCGCGACTTATTGATGTAATGATATCCGAGTGCTCAACCGGCTGGCCCTGCTGTAATCCGCGGCGCACAACGGTGTACACACAATTCTGCTCGTTCAGCTCTTCCGCCATCCCGTCGGGAAGCGGCTGGACGACAACGACCTTTCCGTTGAACAGGCCGCGCCTGTTGAGTTCATTGATCTTCCAGTCGACAAAAGCGCGCAGAAAATTACCTTCGCCGAACTGGAGCACCCGCTCCGGCATTTCATGGAGCGGCCCGACAGTGACTGAGTGAAGTCTATCCTTTTGTTGTTTTACGAATTCCAGATTTAGTTGCATCCTCACGTTGCTCTCTCACTTGTTACACATGCGGCTACAGCGTCACGCCTTCTTTCCAGATCGCGATTTCTCGGTAGCCATTCAATTCATTCTTTGTCATCTTCACGCCCGATGCGACGGCGACGATCATATCAAGCAACTGTTCGGTCAGCTCATCCATCGTCGTCGCACCATCGACGATTGCGCCCGCATTGAAGTCAATCCATTTCTGTTTGTTCTGAAACAGCGTTGTGTTCGACGAGATTTTCAGTGTCGGTACGGGAAAGCCGAGTGGCGTTCCTCTTCCGGTGGTAAACAAAAACAAGGTCGCCCCGCTGGCAACCATCGCCGTCGAAGAGACGCCGTCATTGCCCGGCGCATACAACAGCGATAAACCGCGCTCTTTCACCTGCTCGCCGTAGTCGAGCACATCCGAGACCGGCGCAGTTCCTCCCTTCTGCACGGCGCCCAACGATTTCTCTTCGAGCGTCGTCAAACCGCCCTCTTTGTTTCCGGGAGAAGGATTCTCGTACACCGGCTGGCCATGCGACAGGAAATATTCTTTGAAGTTGTTGATCATCCGGACTGTGCGCTCATACACCGATGCGTCTTTGGCGCGATTCATCAGTTGCTGTTCCGCACCAAACATTTCCGGAACCTCCGACAACAGCACGCGCCCGTTGTGCGCCGCCAGTGTGTCCGTGATTCTCCCGACCAATGCATTCGCAGTAATGCCGGACAAACCATCCGAGCCGCCGCACTTCATCGCGACTGTCAGATCTGCAAGCGAACACTCTTCTCGTCTATCGAGTTTGATGTAGTCGAACAGCTCGCCAATCAATTGCACGCCGGTTTCAATCTCATCGTCAACAGACTGTGAATTGAATGAGCGGATTCTGTTTGGATGGATTGCGCCGGTGAGCTTGAGCAGATCGGCCAGCTGATTGTTTTCGCATCCCAATCCGAGTACAAGTACAGCGCCCGCGTTCGGATTGTTCATGAGGCCGGCAAGCACTTTGCGCGTGTTTGCCAGATCGTCGCCGAGCTGGCTGCAGCCGAACGGATGCGAAAACGAGAACACGCCATCGACATTCGGATGGCGATACAACTCGTTTGCTCGCCGCGCAATTTTCTCGGCCGATGTGTTGACGCAGCCGACCGTGTTGATAATCCAGATTTCGTTGCGTGTGCCGACGCGTCCGCTCGCGCGCCGATACCCGCGAAACGTCCGCGGGGGGATCGAAGTCTGTCGAAGCACCGTGGGCACGGGCGAGTAACTGTACTCGACAATGTTGCTCAGGTTGGTGGCGAGGTTGTGCGAGTGAACCCAGCTTCCCGGCTCGATTGTTTGCGTCGCATGCCCGATCGAGTGACCGTACTTGACGACGCTCTCGCCGCTCAGTAAACGGCGCACAGCAATCTTATGCCCCCGGCGAACATCGTGCTTGCACACGACCTCGATACCGTTCACGTGAAATCGCGTCCCCGTCGGAATGTCCCTCAGCGCTGCAACGACATTGTCCGTGCCGTGAACCTGAATCACGCCGTCTGTCTGTGGCCCACTTTCACTGCCCATACCATCTTTCATCGAACAACAACTCCTGAAACTTCTTCTCTTTAACACTCCAATTCACATCGTCATCACGCGACCCCGCACATTGCTGTGCAGGGCCGCGAAGTAGGGCGACCAGACTGGTCGCCCCACCCGTGTCCTCACTTCACCAACATCATCTTCTTGACCGCCGAATTCTTTCCGACTTCGAGACGATAGAAGTACACACCGGTCGTCAACTTCGATGCGTCGAAGTCCAGCTCATGATATCCTGCTTCGAGCTGCTCGTTGACCAACGTTGCAACCTTCTGACCGAGAATATTGTACACGGCGAGTTTCGCAAACCCTTCGGTCGGCAGACTGAACGAAATTCTCGTCGAAGGGTTGAACGGATTCGGATAGTTCTGGTTGAGCGAGAACGACTCAGGAATGCCATCGCCCTTTGTTGTTACGCCGGAGACGGGATCGACTAACCAGGCAGTGTATCGAGTTGGAAACCAATTCAGATCGCCAACGGGATAGCCGCCGGTGCCTGCGGTGTAAATGGCGTTTGATGTCGGGTAAGCGCAATTCAACGTATCGCGCCAATATTGATAGGGCTTGCGGTCAAAATCAAAGGCTGCAGTCCAGTTGCCGGTTGCCTTTGTCTTGTTCGCGCCGCCCGATGCAGTTGGTCGTCGGTACCACTTCAACATCGCATCGGGGAAGCGAGGTGTGTTGGGGAGAACGGCTGTCGTTGTTTGAAATGCCGTCACAGAGTCCGCACCGATTCTGCTGTTCAGATGATAGGTGAGCGGCTTTCCAACAACGAGCGCAGGATTTGCGACAATCGGTAGTATGGACGCTGAATCGTAGAATGATTGGCCTGCCGGTGTAACACGATAGTAGTTATTCTTGATCAGCCAGTTCGTCGAGTCGTTGCGATTGGAAAAGATCCAGACCATCCTCGGGAACCCGAACGCATCCAACTCTCCGTGATCAGTAAACTCTGCCTGACGGACCGCATCGGTATCCTGTCCCGCTGCAAACGGATCAATCAGCAAGTTGTCGCGAATGATGCCGCGTCGTCCCATCCTGCCAAGAGACAACATGCCGTGATATGAAATCCCGTTCACGCAGGTGTTGTGCTCGAACCTCAAGTATTGAATATTTGCCGTGCTTGCAAAATGGCGAATAATTCTGTCTTGCCAATTCACGAACGTGTTGTTCATCATGATGAGCGAATCAACCGATCCGCCGCGAACATCAATGCCTTTGCCGGCGCCAAAGTTCGACCTGCCCAAGTAGCCCATGTTCCCGAAAATGCAATTGATGATACGCACGGTGCGCGGTGCCTGATCGGTGCGCACGTGGTTGCCATTCGTGTTCGTGAAGATGCAGCCGTCAAACGTGATGTTTGTTCCGGCAACAGATGTATTGAACAGCGAACCCTGAAGCTTGGTAATCTCGGCGGGATCAGGCTCGAAGTAACCTGAGAGAATGATGTTCTTGAGGATGATATCCCGTCGAATATCGACCAATTGACCCGGAGGATTTCCGCCAGCTGAAGTGGGATACAAAAACACAACCGGCTTGCTGACACCAGCGGTGGTGTCATGAGTCTGAAGACGAAAGATCCACCCGGTGTTACGAATGATCCCATTTGCAAGGTACAGACCACCACGTTGTAGTACATAGGCGGCATTGGTGTCTCTCCGTGCGCCATTGGGAAGAGTGTCTCCCATGATTACCGCATTGAGATAGTTTGCTCCGCTGAACGGGGCGACACGCACGAGATTCTGACCGTTCGAAATCACGGGAAGCAGAAAAGCGAGCGTCAAAACGGACGCAAGAACGAACTGCAATTTACGCATAGCGACCTCCTTGTTGTTGATGAGTTTTGAACATGATTGACCTCATATTGAGGATGACATTGAACCTCCTACGGCGAGTAGAAAAAGGCATAGGCCATATCCACCTCCTTATTCATATTGTTGTTCGTGATGAGTTGCTTAATCACCCCTACAGTTCAATTCGGACACCGATATCTCCTGTGAGGCCGTACTTCTGACTTGACCCTAAAGTCTCCCATGCATCGACACTGTTTCTTCGATTGATATCTTCCAAGACGGTCGTGAAGTTGTTCAGGTTGAGGAAGACAGAGATGTTGTCCGTCAGACGTTGCTTCAATGTCAGATCCCATTTGGAGAAGCTCTGGACAATTGGATCAGTTGATACACTCGAAGCTGAATACGATCTCGCATACTCGCTCTGGAAAAACACGGATACGCGACCAGAGAATCCTCCAATGTCGTATCCCAAGCTGACGTTGCCAAACAAATCCGGTTGTCCTTCGAGCTTGCCCTTCCGTTCGACCAGTACCGCCCTATATTTTTCCGTCGGTGGAAATGGAGGCGGAAGGATCTGCACCTTCAGCGTCTCGGGTCTTGTTGTCAAGATGAATGTCTCGGACCGTATGACTGAGATGTTATATCCCAAAACAATGTTCGACAGAAATCCTGGCAGGAAACTGAGGCTTGCCTGATGCTCCAATTCAAACCCCCACACCTTTGTCGGTTGCGAACTGTTGACCGAATACGTGAGACTGAATGCCTCGCCCGGGAGGAAGGACGGCCGCCATTTTATTCCCAAGGTATCCAAGACAGATCGTACGGAATCGGGACGGTAGTCAGCGCGGATATCCGAAATTGTGTGGAACATGTCCTTAATCTCACGATAGAATGCTGAGACCGTTATCAACCCAATGTCGTTTCCAAAGAATGACGTGCTCGCTTCAAAATTCCATGCTTTGGCATTCTTCAATCGCGGATTGCCAATGACCAGGATATTTCTGGGATTCGTCTTGCGAGCAACCATCTTCTCAAGTCGGGAGTTGAAATCTGGCCTGGCGATTGCCCGATATGCTACCAAACGTAGATTCATGAAATCTGTCGGCCGTGCAGTCAACTGAATGTTGGGAAGCCATGACGTTTCCTTGAACGTTCCCGTTGTGTCCAGAAGGACCCCTGTTGTTGGGAACCCTCCAAGAGGGGTGCTGACGTACTTTGCGAGGTAATCGTTGTTTTCACTTTCGACGCGAACACCAACAAGCAGCGATGCGATCGGGCCAAGGTTGAATGTGTTCATCACATACCCGGCAGCAACGCGCTCGATAATGTCGTAGTAATCCGCGCTTGCTTCCGGATTCTGATTGTATTCTGATTGCCTGCCATTCTCAGAGATTCCGTTCTTGTTCAGTGCGTACCAATCACGGAGTGCATCTCGATTGAGCATTGGATTGAGGTTGTACTTGTCATACAGACTTCGTTGTGCAGGAGTCAGATCAAGGAAGTTCGTAAAGAGTACCAACTGATCGCCAACCAACTGTGGGCTTGGACCGAATCGTGTCCCGTCAAAATTCTTCCGCACAATATTGCCGTCGGCGTTGCGGGTGAAATGCTGATAGTAGTTGAGATAGTACGGGGCCATCGTTTCGCCGGTTTCCTTGAACCTGTTCTTGTGCCGGTACTTTCCACCTAACTTCAATTCTCCTGACACCAAGTCGCCGAGCGTGTACTCTTTCTTGAAATCGATGAAAGCCGTCTTTTCCCTGTCAGTGTTCATTTGCGAACGAAAATACGCCGTATCGAGCTTCGACTTCAGAAAATTATTGTACGCGTACTGTATGAATGACTCGGGTGGACCATTCTCTATCGATGCCGGATGAGGCCGCATGCCCGATGAATCGGGAATGGAAGGCTCACTGAAGAGCATCTCATAGTCGTATGGAAAATCACCTTTGGATTGTGCGTATGAAAAACCCCAATCGATTCTCAGATCGAGAAGGTAATTCTCTCCACGTACTGAACTGTTCAGTGTATTGATCTCTTGCTCTCTATCTCGCGCTGAATAGAAAACCGCATCACCTCCGATTGGATAGTTTCTCGTGTAGTTGACATAGTTTCTGTCCGTTCGGCTGTAGAGATTGTTGATTCTGAGAGAACCGCTGTCGGGTGTGTTTATGTCAAGAAGAACCCCGACTCCGCCTCGCTTTCTGATCTCATCGTTGTAGTTGAGTGTAAAGTCGGTGTACTTCCAACCTTTGCCCAGGTTGTTGCTCGCGAGGTTCTCTATCGAGAGATTGAACCGTTCGTCACTTCGATCTCGCCGCTCAATATTGCCCGTGACCTGAACACCAAGAATATTATCAAAGAAGCGCTCCCCATATCGGCCGTTGAAATCGTACTGCGAAAACGTTTTGTTGAGTTGATTGTACGCCCCCTTAAGGTCTACACGAACCTGGCGTTCGGCTGGTGCTTTCCTTGTGACTAGATTAATACTACCGGCAATCGCATCAGCGTCCTTGTCCGGCGTAAGGGCCTTGAACAGCTCGACACCTGCGAGCGTACCCTGCGAGAACGTGCTCAGGTCAACACCTCGTGCATCTGCATCAGTTGGTGGGATACGAACACCGTCGATCGTAAACGAAGTGAACTTGTCGCTCATCCCGCGAAGAATGACCTTGCTTGCTTCGCCTCCGGATCGTATGAGTGAGACTCCAGGCAATCTACCTATTGCTTCGGCCGCATTCACATCAGGAAGTTCCTTGATCTTCTCTTCGGAAATAACGTTTACTATCGTGTTTGCATTTATTTGCTGGTTGATCGCCGCCTGTTGCCCGCGCATTTGCGCCGTCACGATCACTTCTTCGCCCTCGATCACGTCGGGTTCAAGGCGAAGATTCACGATGGTCTCTCCGTCCTCGTCAGCGACAAACGCGAGTTCACGCGTCTTGTAGCCGATATACGTGACGCGCAACGTTTGACGGCCGGCAGGCACGTGCGTCAGCCGGTATTTGCCGTAGATATCCGTCGCAGCGCCAAGCGCGGTCCCTTTCACCAGCACATTGGCCCCCACAAGCTCGTCATTGCTTGTCGAGTCGGTGATCACGCCGCGCACGATTCCTTGCGAGAACGCCGCACACGGAATCAGAAGCCCCACAAGCATCGCCGTTATCAAACTCTTCATAACGTGCTCCTTACGTTTTTTGATTATCTATTGTTGTATGACTGCATTAGGTTTGACATTCTTGCCAAGCTCGATCGCCTTTTCCATCTTCGGCAGCGTCACCCCAACGAGGTTGATATTGCCAGACGATTCACCATCGACCTGCATGAAGATTTCCCGATCAGAAAACTTACCCGAGGTGATCGTGATGTCGCGACCCGACGCGATGGAGAATGTCGGTCCGCTGTTCTGCTCGATTCGACAATTGGTGAAGCGAATTCCTTCCGCATCCGCGAGCGTAATGCCGTGTTGCGCACTTACGGTCACGTTCGTGAGTGTGACGTTGCGCGTCGGCATTTCGGGCAGCGCATTGATCACCATCGCCCGCTTCGCCCCGCTGCACACAATGTTGCTGATCGTGAAATCCTGAAAGCGCGGTGTGCGGTCGGTGACAGGCTCGGCCTTGCGCTCGACTGCACTCTGCTCCGCTTCCTCGCCGGGCGCCTTGCCGCCATAGTACATGTCGAACAAGATCGCTTCGTTCGCAATGTCGTGCATCTGGATGCCATCGATGAACACATTCTTCACCAACCCGCCGTTGCCGCGATACGACTTGAAGCGCAAGCCGATGTCGGTGCCGATAAACACACAGTTACGGACAGATATGTTATTGACGCCGCCATAGCTTTCACTGCCGATGACAAAGCCGCCATGCGCATGGTACACGACGCAATCGGCAATGACAATATTCTCGCACGACGGTCCAGGCTTCTGACTGCTTGCGATCGTTCCGGGTTTCAGGCACAGCCCATCATCTCCCACATCGACCGTTGTGTTGTAGATGATCACGTTGCGGCACGATGTCGGGTCGATGCCGTCGCCGTTCTGCGCGTACCACGGGCACATCACTTTGATGCCTCGGATGATCACGTTCTCCGATTGAATCGGACGAACGTGAAACTTCGGAGAGTTTTGGAATGTCACACCATCGAGCAGCACGCCTTCGCATTGAACAAACTGCGCGAGATCGGGACGAATGAACTGGCGCGCGCTTGCATAGTCTTCTTTCGTCGGCTGTCTGCCCGATTTCTCCAACTGCTTGAGGTAGCTTTCGCCTTCCATCGCTTCCTTCGACGGCCACCATTCTTTTCCATCGGAAGAAACAACGCCGCCCGAGGCAACGAGGTTTTTCCACTGCTGTTCGGTGAGCTTTGTCTTCTTCACGTACCGCCATGCATCGCCTGCGCCGTCGATGATGCCGTATCCGGTGACGGCAATGTTCTTTGCTCTGTACGCATGCAGAGGCGGCGTAATCGCGTAGCGCTTCGACTTGCCATCGAGTCCGGCGATCAGCGGAAAATCCTCAAGCCGATTGCTGAACTGAATGAGCGCGCCACGTTCGAGATGCAAGTTGATGTTGCCCTCGATTTTGATTGGGCCCGTGAGCCAGGTACCGGGAGGAACAACAACGGTTCCTCCCCCGGCTTTCGCGCACGCCTGAATTGCGTCGGCGAATGCTTTCGTGTTCATCGTGAGGCCGTCTGCGACTGCGCCATGCTCGACAATACTCACCCGACGATCGGGAAACGACGGCACGCCAATCTTCGGCACCGTGAACGGAAGATTCTTGCAATGCGCTTCGATCTCCTGGTCAATCTGCCCCACTGATTGTGCGCTGAGCGGCGGAGCAAACGCAAAGACTGCGCTTGCCACGATGAAGGTTTTGACGAATCGAAAGAGGTTCATAGTATTCTCAAAAGTCTGCAACGAGATTAGCTCTGTTGTTCATCGTGATGACAAATTATTGCCATGTCATTCTGAACGAGATCCCGATGTTTCTCAATCGGGACGAAGTGAAGCCTGTCTGCCCTGTCTGCCCTGCCTGCCGGCAGGCACGGCGACAGGCAGGAATCTAGAACAACGCATTTCAGTGCAAACGGATTCTGGATTCTTCGGCACTTGAAAGCGTGCCTCAGAATGACATGCGGAAATCACTTCGCAACCATCATCTTGCGTGTCTCGCTGAATGCGCCCGCCTGAAGTTTGTAGAAATACATTCCGCTGGACAATCCCGACGCATCGAACGTCGCCGCATGCGATCCCGCTTCCTGTTCTGTGTTTACCAACGTTGCCACTTCGCGGCCAAGAACATCAAACACCTTTAACGTAACGTTGCCGACCTCTGACGTTTGATATCTGATCTCTGTGCTCGGATTGAATGGGTTCGGATAGTTTTGCGACAGTCGCCATGCAACTGGCGCCGCGTAGCCATCGTCAACGCCATTGGTAGAAGAGGTCGTTCCTTTGATAATTGCCAACTGGGTGTAGAGATATTTGGATGTCGACGGAGCAGCTGTGTAGTATGGGTAGAAGCGCACATACAGCGACTGTCCGTTGTTCACCGTTACACCAAGCGCGTAGGCAAAGCGGACCGAGCTTGTGGCGGAACCCGAGTTCAACAACGCGATTGCACTGTCTGTATTCAGCAGCGTCCGTGCCGTAAATGTTGGATCTGTCGAGGCGTAGATGTTCACCCTCATTGCGCTCGTTCCGCCGCCCAGCAAATATGCGGACACAGAATCCGCTACGAACCTGTTGCCCGCCGTCGGCGCGACAGTCAGTTGAACATAGCGAAAAGGATTCTCGCCAGTTTCATTCCCCCATGACACGGCAGCACCTGCTGCGTATGGCCACCACCGCATGTGGGTAGCGCCCAGAGGACCATTCGGCGTCCCCGTATAGCTGCGAACAACAAACGTGTCAGCTCCGGAAATGTCTTGCGCGGCGAGGTTGCCGACGATTGCCGATACATGTTGGCTATCGGGAGGAACACAATTCCACGTCACAGATGCAGCTTGTTGTGCAAGGGCATTCACTCCGAGAGTGAGTAGCACGAGGAGGAAATAGGTAGTACGCATCTTCATAGCTCTCTCCTTAATATTATTGTGGGTTGTTTATCGGGTTGTTCGTTGTTGAGTATCGATCTCATTTCAGAATGATAAGTTTCTTCAGATCGCTTTGTTCACCACTCTGTAATCTGTAGAAGTACACTCCGCTTGCGAAATCACGTCCACCGAATCTCATTGCGTATTGCTGCCCCGATTCAGCAGCTTCATTGAACAACGTCGCGACGCGCTGGCCAAGCACGTTGTAAACCACCAGCGACGCGGGGCCAGCTTTCATGACGGAAAACTTGATGGTGGTTTCGGGATTGAACGGATTCGGATATGCGTTTTCCAACTTGAATTCTTTCGGAACAGATTTCATTTCACCTTCATCTACGGAGACAGGACCGACGACAACAGGTTTCACTGGAATCCAATTCGCCGCAAACGCCGGGCTGGTTGAATATTTTGAGAAAATATTCGGCACTGTGTAACGCACACCTTCTGAATCAGGTAACTGCGGCGTACACCATGCCACGCGCTGCGCGGGTCTGTATCCGGGACCGAAACAATTATACTCTGCATATAATTGAGGGATGACATTCCACTGCAGCCAACCGGCCGGATTGACGGTTGCCGGTTCCTCACAGCGGACAAAAACGACACGAGGTTTTGCCTGCCATGGTCTTCCCAAATAGAAACTCGTTATCGGCGTTCCATTGTATCCGATGGAATCGGCGGTGAGTTTGCTATCCAAAAAATTGATTCCGAATTTCATTGCCGGTTCCGTGCTGGCAGCAGTCAAATAGCCTCCATCTCTCCGCTGGTTGATGGTGCAGCTATCGAACACCATGATCGAGCGACCGTAGATGAAATCCACCGTTCCTTCAACGTAGCAGTGATTGAAGTACACGCGCCCGATCCCGTTTCCGAGATACGTGTCTTGATATCCGAGTACTTTGCAATTATAGAAAGCAACGCGGTCGCCGTTGGTCTCCACTGCAAGCGCTTGCGCGATGTCGTGAGACGGATTCTGGAATGTGAGATTCAGTGCGGTGAAGTCGCTTGCATCAATTTGCGTGGCCGGATTTCGCTGACCGCCGCCGGCGTAAATATCGAACCAAATGATTGTGCTATCCCGATTCTCTCCGGCAAGAATCACGTTCGGTTTGTTGGAAGGAAGAAGTAAGCGTTCGTTGTAGGATCCCTTCTTAATATAGATAACCCACTTGCCGGTATAATTTGCAGGAACAGCATTCAATGCCGCTTGCACCGTGGGGTAGTTTCCGCTGCCATCCTGCGCCACAACTCTGAAGGAATCGGGCTGCGCCGCCGGAGTTGTGAACGTGACTTCATCGCCGTATGCCGTTCCCGTACTGTTGATCGCATACGCCCGCACGTAATATGGCGTACCGTACGCCAGCCCTCCGATTGCACTGGTGAACGATCCTATTCCCGCACCGCTGATGGTCGTCTCATCGGAAGTAGTCGGATTGTGCGATGTACTCCAGCATACGCCGCGTTCAGCAACGGGTGTTCCGCCCCACGCAAGAACTCGTCCACCGCCCAACGCCGACGTTCCTGAAATATTTGTCACGCTCGCGGTTGTCACTGACGGAACAACAAGGGCTGCCAGCGTCGTGAACGAAACTTCATTGCCGTACCCGGTTGCAGTACTGTTCGTCGCATACGCACGAACGAAATATGTCGTTCCAGCAGTCAAGCCGGTTAGCGTACTGGTGAATACTCCCGTGCCGTTACCATCGCTCGTTGTTGAATCAGCGATGGTCGGTGAGCCAGTAGTGTTCCAACACACGCCGCGCGCCGTGATCGCACCGCCGCCATCGTTGGTAATATTGCCGCCGCCATTTGCCGTTGTGGTTGAGATCGTCGTCGTATCAATAACTGCTGTTGCCACGGTCGGGGCAACGATGACAATATTCGGCGCAACATAACCCAGCGCGAAACTCTCGCCAAACGACGCAACGACATTCGAGGTGATTGAACCGGTTGTGTCGGCCGTACCGCTACCGCCGATGTTCAGCCAGTTGCCGGCGCCATCATCATTGGCAATGCGCACACTGTCACCATGCGGCACAGCATCATCTCGTCCGTACGCAAGCTTCACTGTTCCGGAAGTGATTGCCGCACCGCTTCCCTTCACGACTGAATAGTATCGGATAGAAGAAACCGCTCGCAATGCTGGAGGAAGCGTCCGCGTAGGAGGCGCGCTGTTAAAAACCTCCGCTGTCCAAAGTGTGGCGGTTGACGCGTTCATTGTGAGATTCAATTCTACCGGACGATAGGCTGCGCCTTTTCCGATGGGGAATGTCTTCACAACAGGAGCCGAGGTGCTCACCTCTATTGCCAGAGGCCCTTCAACAAAACTTGTGTCGCTTCCGCCCTTAACCGTTCCCGCGGCCTGAACGGTGAGAAGATTGGCAGAGCTGGTAACGAACTTCCCTCCATTCAATTCGAGAATGCCGTTCACGCTCAGAGGGAAATTGACCGACACAACTGCCGCAGCATTTGCCACGCGATACGTGAGCGGCACGGCAATCGATCCGCCCGTCTTATTAAAACTCTGCGGATTCGTTCCGACAAAACTGAGAATCCTTCTCCATCCTCCCGCCCCGCCTCCGGTGAGCTGTCCGCCCGTGATATTGACGTTTCCTTTTATTCTCCATTCACCATAAGGATTAGAAGCACCGACCAAATTCAGCACACCATCCTGCATATTCACATCGCCATCAACGTTGATGATTGCACGCGCTGCAGTGTCGGACGTACTGCCGGTCGCAGTCAGCATAGCGTTGGGACCGTTGACAACAACATTGCCGCGCACAGAAATATTTTTTGTTTGTCCTGCACTGAGATTCGTGAATCGCCACGCTCTTGTTGGTCCGCCGGTATTGGTGATAGTGACATTTCCACGAAACACATAGCCATCCGGAAAGTTCAGGCCGATGTTCCCTCCCTGTCGCGGTGAGTTCCACACAAAGTTGTAGAAGCTCTGCGAGGTAATGTTTGATGGCGAGGTTGTTCCGCCATTTCCCGCGCTGTCAATTTCCACTGTCGAGCCATCGCGCCATGTCGAAGTTGGCACTGCGCCGGCGCCGGCAGGGACGACATGAACATACTTGGCGCCGCTTTCAAAACTCAGCCGGCCCGTCGGAATAATTGCTCCGAAGTTGGATACGGCCCCATTCACCACACAATCAACGCTGTCGTTTCCATCGGCAACTTTCAGCGTATCGCCGACGGAAACCACAACTGTCCCTCCCGCTGCAACAATGATCTGATCGGCTGTCGTTGTGGTATCAACTGTTACGCTGTGCGTGTTGTGTACTGTAATTATTCCATCCGTGAAGGATGGAGCAACTGACGCCGCCACCCACGAAGTGCCGTTGAATGTTTCCCATGTTGCAGGCGCGCTCCAGTTTCCTGACATCGCAGAACGATAGTCACCCGTGGATTGCGCCAACGACATGGTTGAAATAACGCTGCTCACACAGAGCACAGACAGAAGCACAAACAGCCGATTCATTATTACTCCTTCGATCCCCTCATTTCAGAATTATGAGTTTCTTCAAATCAACTCGCGTTCCGCTTTGCAACCGATAGATGTACACGCCGCTCGGAAGCTCTGTGCCCGAGAATTTCACATCGTAGTACTTGCCCGGCTCGGCAACGCCATTGAACAATGTAGCAACGCGCTGTCCGATGATGTTGAAGACTTCAAGAACTGCCCGATCTGTTTTCTCGACGGAGAACCTGATGGTTGTCTGCGGGTTGAACGGATTCGGATAGTTCTGACGAAGAGCGAACTCACGCGGCGCCTGTTGTTCATCAACGCCGGTGAGCACGTCCACAAGAATCGGGTCGCTGAAATGCACCGAGTTGTCGAGGTCAACTTGCTTCAGCCGATACTGCCACGCGCCGCTCGACACGTTCTGATCAGTAAATGCATAGTCGTGCGGGATGTTCGTCGTCCCATTGCCCGCAACGAACGAATTCGGGACGAGCGTCCAGGTTGTTTCCGACGATCGCTTTCTCTCCACGTAGAATCCGTAGTTGTTCACCTCGCTGATGGTGCGCCAGTTCAGATGTACTGCGTTGTTCGTCGCGGAGCCGGTGAACGACGCGAGCTGAACGGGAAGCGGGAGGAAATTGCCTGCTGCATTTGCCGGCATCCAGTTATAAAGAATAAGACTGGAGTTTGCCGAGCTGCGGGCAAAGATATTGGACAACGTGTAGGTTGCTGCAAGTGAATCGGAAAGCTGTGTCGACCACGCCACGCGACTTGCTGTGCCTGATCCAAACCCATAACAATAGTACTCGCCATAGATCGCGGGCGTTGCATTCCATGATTGCCATCCGGCCGGACTCAAGTTCCACGGCTCTTCGGTATGGATGAGCACGGTGCGGGGACTTGCTTGCCACGGCCTGCCGAGATAGAACGCCGTAATCGCGTTGCCATCATAGCCAAGGGTGTCGGCGACGATGCTGGAATTGCGAAACACGTAACCGTACTTCGATGAACCATCGGTGCTGGCCGCGGTGATCGTTCCGCCGTTGCGGATGATGTGAATGGTGCAGCTATCGAACACAACAATGTTGCGTCCGAAAATAAAGTCCACCGTTCCCTCGATGTAGCAATTCTTGTGATACATGCGGCCCGTGCCGCTGCCGCCCCACGTGTAGTATGTGTCCTGGTAGCCGAGAATCTTGCAGTTCACGTATTCATGACGATCGCCTTGCGTGCGCAATGCAACGGCTTGTGTGCCGCTGACGCCGGGCTGCGGCGAGTACGTGTTTCTGAACGTGATGTCCTTTGCCGTGAAGTCGTTCGCATCGATGGCGATCGAGTACGATCCGCTCGTTCCCGGATTTCCCGATCCGTATCGGTCGGCGTAGTCGTCGTAGGTCAAGATGGTGTTGTCGCGGCTTTGACCGATGAGCGTGACGTTGATCTTTCCGCTCGCGAGAATCATCTTCTCATAATAGACACCGTCCTTCACAAAGATCGTCCACTTGCCCGTGTAGCCAACCGGTACCGCGTTGAACGCGGCCTGCACAGTCAGATAGTCGCCGGTGCCATCCCACGCAACAGTAACAGTGGTATCGGGAGATGGTGTTTGTGTCGTGAAAGTAATTTCGTTGCCGTAGCCCGTACCCGCGCTGTTCGTCGCGTACGCGCGCACATAGTACGGCGTGTTGCCGACCAGCGGCGCGAGGCCGCTAACAAAGGAACCTAATCCGCTTCCATCCTCGGAAAAATTATCGGCAAGCGTCGGACTTCCGATCAAGTTCCAGCAGACGCCGCGTCCCGTTACAGTTGCGCCGCCCCAGGCAGTGACATTGCCGCCGCTGATTGCGGTCGTCACGAGAACGCTCGACGCCGCGTTGGTTGTTACGGTTGGCGCAACAATAGCCGCCAGCGTTGCGAACGTATCCGGAATTCCATACGCGGTGCCGCCGGCGTTCGTCGCGTAAGCACGGAGATAGTAGGTTGCGCCCGCCGTGAGCCCTGTGACGGAACTCGTGAACACGCCATTGCCAGTTCCGTCTGAAGTGTAACTGTCGGAGATCGTCGGATCGCCGGTGGTATTCCAGCAAACTCCACGTGCGGTCACAGCGCCGCCGCCATCAGCCGACACATTGCCGCCGCTTGTTGCAAACGTGGCCGAGATATTGGTGGCATCGGTCGTGGAAACCGTCGGCGGAAGTACTGCAAGGCCGACCGTGTTTCCGAACAATCCGATCTGCGCAACATACATGAGCTTTGCCCAACCTTCATTTGCAGTGTTGAACGGATAGATGCGGAGATAGAATGTCTCGCCCGTCTCGATCGTATCTGCAATGCCGTTGAATGAGTACTGTACGAGCGTGCTCGCGACCAACGGCGTGTCCGCGATGAGCACCGTGTACGTGGTGAACGTCGAATCTTTTGAATAGTACACTCCCGCTTGCAAATTGTTCGTGAACGCCGCCCCGAGCTTGAACGCAATCGAATCAATGTGCAGCGTTCCGCCGGCTTGCGGACCTACGGCGTATTGAATGTAGCGCGTCAGATTCGGTGCGGTCTCGGCATTCCAGATGTGGCTCTTCGTCACCATCCATGCACACGGCGTACCCCCGACGTTGGTGTACCCGTACACTTCGAGGCTGTCGCTCGGCGCATGATTTGCCGCGTTCAGCAATCCCGAAATTGTCGGGCTGCCATTTGTCGCCTCCGTCCAGATCACCGATGCGGGCACTGGAGTTTGATCCTCGGTGGCCAACACAAAATCGCTGAACGAAAAGAATGCGTTCGACGTGATTGTTCCCGACGTATTTGCCGTGCCGCTGCCTCCTAAGTTCACCCAATTGCCCGCGCCATCATCCTTGGCGATGCGAAGAATCGACGCATCCGTCACTCCGTCGTCGGAATTGTAGCTCATCTGCATTGTCGCGCCGAGCGTTGGCGAGATGTTGGCGCCGGAGCCTTTGGTCACCGTGCAGAATCGAACCGAAGAAACCGATCCAAGCGTCCCTGGCAACGTTCTTGACGGCGGCGCGGAGTTGAAAATCTCAGCCGTGTACTGCGTCGATGTTGCAGCATCCTGATTCACGGTGATGGCAACAGGACGATAGGCGGGACCTTTGCCGATCGGGAAAGTTCTCATGGTCGGACTTGTCGAGGCAACAGCGAGAGTCAACGGTCCATCAACGTACGCGGTGTCGCTTCCACCGAGTATGGTCCCCGTCGCCGGCAGGGAAATGAAGTTGGTCGATGTCGAAACAAATTTTCCCTTTTCAAGCGAGAGGGCGCCCGAGGCCATCAGCGTCCAGGGAAAATTCACTTGCACAGTCGATCCGTTACTGACTTTGTACACAGTTGCCGACGTGTTGATCGTACCCGGCGCAGACAGCGTGAACGTCTGAGTTGCTCCGCCGCAGAAGTTCAGCGTGCGACGCTTGAAATATGTACCGCCGCCGTTTGTCAATCCTCCGCCGGTAATACTCACATTCCCCTTCACTTTCCATTCCGCGTAGGCGTTACTGCTATTCAACATGCTCCATGTTCCTGCGGTCACGCTGATGTTTCCATCGACGTTGACGATTGCTTTCGCAGCCGTGTCAGCGCCGCTGCCTGTTGACGTGAGCAGAGCTGTCGCGCCATTGACGAACACGTTTCCGCGAATATAGATGTTCTTTGTTTGACCGGAACTGAGATTCGTGACTCTCCACTGGAGGCTCTTTGAACTGGACACCGTAAGATCCCCAGCGATTACTGCGCCGTCTCCAAAATTCGGTCCGCCGTTCGCTCCCTGATTCGTTGCGTTCCAGGTAAGATTGTATAAGCTTTGTGTGTTCAGATTTGTCGGCGAACTGCCCGAGCTGCTGTCGATCTTGCATGTAGAACCGGTTCTCCACGTTGAAGAAGGAAGCGAGGCTAAAACGCTGTGAATGTACAGGCCGCCGTTTTCAAAACTGATTCTGCCGGTCGCCGTCACCGTGCCGAACATGTTCAGCGTTCCCGACACGACGAGGTCGATGCTATCGGCCCCGTCAGCAACGGTCAGCGTTTGTCCGGCAACTACTTTCACTGTGCCGCCGGCGTTCACGATAACCTGATCGACGGTTGTGGCTGCATCAACGGATATGGTGTGTCCGTCGAGCAGCGTAATAACTCCGTCGGTGGATGCGGGTGCTGCGGGCGCGGGGGTGATCCATAGTGAGCCGTCAAAACGTTCCCATGAATTTACGTCGCTCCAATTTCCTGTTTGATGTGATTGAAAATCTCCGGCGGTCTGCGCCTGAAGTGCCGTGCACGAAACGAGCAAGGCTGCGAGGATATAAAAAGCATGTTTCATTCGTATCTCTGTTGCCTTTGGTTGTTATGTAGTGCTGTTTGAATTGTGTGTGTGATGCGTTCATTTCAACAAAATGAATTTCCTTGCGGCGACGTTCGCGCCGCTCTGCAGACGATAGATGTATGCGCCGCCTGAAAGTCTCGCGCCGCTGAACTTCACCGTGTACACTCGTCCACGCTCGGCGTCGTCTTCGAAGAGCGTTGCCACTTTCTGTCCCAATAAGTTGTACACAACCAGTGTTGCCCGCCCAGATGGCGCGACGGAAAAGGTGATCTGCGTTTCAGGATTGAAAGGATTGGGATAGTTTTGGTCGAGATGGAAAATGCCTGGCACAGCGGCATCATCTCCTGCGGACGATGGACCCGATGTCTCGAAGCAACCCAAATCCGGCGCGCTTCCATTGAAGGGCAGCCCGACATTTGTACCCGCGTCAATCAAGTCGCTGCCCGGCGCAAGTCGCATGAATGAAAGCGTCGGCAGACTGCCGTCTGCGTTGCGCGGGCCGCGAACTCCCGTCGTGTCGATGCTCTGGAAGTCGTCGTTGGTGACAACAAACGGCGCACGCCAGCTGTTTGTCGCCTGCACCGCATTAGCGTGAACATTGACTCCGCCTGTTCCGGCAGAAACACAGTTCTTCAAAGTCATCACGCTGCCGGCATCGAACACGCCGCTCATGCCGTAGTTCGTGCCGTTGCTGAACGCCGTGCAGTTCAACAGCGTCATCGAGCCGCGGTCGTTGTTCTGATCGAATCCCTTTACTCGATTTTGGAAGGCGAGACAATTTTTGAGAATTACGTTGTGGCTGAGATTCGCGGTGTCGCTGCCACCCATCTTGAAGCCATTGCCATTGCCCGTGCTTGCGGCGCCGGATTTGAGATAACCGTTTCTGAACGTCCAACAATTTTCCATCGTCGTCGTCGGCACGACAGCGGGCCGCGGCCTGATGTAGCCATCCCAGCCGTCGTCGGAATTCTGCCACGCTCTGCATCCGTAGAAATAGTTGCCGGTACCGACATCCAGCTTCGGCGCAAACCCATCAGCGTTTCCTTGCGATGCGTCGACGTTGTAGTACGAGTCGGAGTTGATGATGCGATTGTTGGAGGCGCCGTTGCTGAGTTGAAGTCCGGTGTCGCCATTCTCGCGGAAGATGCATCGCTCAACCGTATTGTTCGAACCGCTGATGTGCATTCCATTGTCAGGGGCCTTGTAGAAATCGAGTCCCCTAATGTACCAGTAGCTGCCTGAAAGACTGAAGCCGCGTGAACTTCCTCCCATCCCCGAAAAATCAATCAGCACGTACTCGCCCGGATACGCGAGCAGGTAATACTTGTTCGCAGTCGATCCGCTCTTGGAAAAGCTTATCGTTGCAGTCAACGCAAACGTGCCGCCTCTCAGCATAATCGTGTCGCCCGCAACTGCCGTTGAATATCCTTTGCTGATGTTCCTGAACGGCAATTCAAACGTACCGGGATTCGTATCCAGCCCAGAAGTTGAAACGTACAGAATGCGTGCATCGACCTGAGTCGAAGCAAGCAACGCCGCCATCACCATCATCAAAAATCGCATCACCACAAAACTCCTCATGCTATGATTTGTTGTTGGATTGTCATTCTGAACGCCTGCCCGCCTTTTAGATTCTTCCTGCCTACCTTGGGAAACGAGCCTGCTATTGACATGATCCTTCATGCGTGTGTCAACTATTCGTTCCGTCGCTACGCGACGGACGGGTCGTACATCAATCTGACCCGACCTTGAAAGGTCGGGCTAATTTTTTTTGCCACTACGTGGCAAGCTTGCATGCACGGCCGTCCCGTAGGGACGACATGATATTGGGCAGACCATTTATGGTCTGCGCAATAGCCCGGTCACCCAATCGTCACGTAGTGATGAGACGAAACGTGAAGCACAGATGTCACGGTGATGAACAACAAAGGCAACGCCTTTCAATTCCCTGCTAATGACGTGACATGAATTTGTCATTCTGAGGCTCGTTTTCCAGAGCCGAATGCCGAAGGCATCCCTTCGGGAGAATCCAGAAACCCAGTCGTGCTCTGATCTGGATTCTTCACTTCGCTTCGCTCGTTCAGAATGACAAATGGAGCGAACGTCATTGCCTCGAATAGCCACGCTCGCTTTTCGGCGTGGTCATTGAACTCAGAATGACAGTTTACATTCACTTCATCACCACAAGCTTCTTGATATCACTCATGCCGCCGCTTTGCAGCTTGTAGAAATAAACGCCGCTTGCGAGATTGCCGGCATCGAACGTAACTTCGTATGTCCCGGGCGCTCGTTCTTCATTCACCAACGTCGCGACTTCCTTCCCTAACAC
>JACRFA010000030.1 GCA_016218065.1 Ignavibacteriota bacterium
GGATGTTTTCGTTCGACGAAGGGATGCAAACGCTCCCGAATGCTTTGAGCCGCGCGCTTGGCGGCCGGGTTTGGACCGATGCCCGCGTTACAAGCCTCAAGCATCTCGCCGGGGGTTTTGAGATACGGGGGATGAGGAAAGGGAAAGCCTTTCGTTTGGCTACGAAAGCGGTAGCGACCTCGATTCCCGCGTACCAACTTGCGCCGTTGATCGCACCCTTGAGCAAACCGACGGCTGCCGCGCTGCGCGAGATCGTCTATCCGCCCGTCGCGGAAATCTTTCTCGGATTTCGCTCGTCCGATGTTGCACGAACGTTGGACGGCTTTGGGTTTCTCGTTCCGGCAAAAGAGAACCGTCAGATTCTCGGCACGATCTGGTCATCAAGTCTCTTTCCGCAACGTGCACCGGAGAATCATGTAGCGCTCACGTCGTTCGTTGGCGGCTCACGTCAGCCTGAGTTGTACGAGAAGAGCGATGCAGAGCTTGTGGCGATGGTGACGGAAGAACTTCGTTCGATCATGAGCGTCAGCGGAATTCCCGTCTTCTCGAAAGTGATCCGGTGGCAGAAGGCCATCCCGCAATACAACATTGGCTACAAGAAGATTGTTGATGAGATGGAGCGATGTGAACGCGAGAATGCCGGCTTGTTCTTCTGCAGCAACTTCAAAGGCGGCATTGCCGTGGGCGATTGTGTGATGAATGGAAAGAAAGTGGCGGAGAAAGTGATCAGCAGTACCATGGACACTGCGATTTAAGGTTTGTTTTGAACTCTGAGGATTGGTAGATTCAACTACGAAATCTCGAAACAGAGACGGCATTTCCTTGAGCATCAAGGAAGGTGAAATGAGAAAGGTAAATGAGTAAAGGTGCAACCTCGCAAAATCGGCTTGGCAAAAAAGGAGGGACCAACGATGGCTCAAGCTCTCAAGTACTATACAAGTGTTAAGGAAGGCGGCAAGATCGAAATAGACAGTGTGCCTCTCGAGGCTGGAACAAAGCTCGAAGTTATTGTCTTGAAGTCAGAGGATCAATTCGACGATTTGGTCAAGGCATCCGAAACGAGTCTTGAGTTTTGGGACAATGACATAGACGATCAGGTATGGAACAATGCCTAATCAAAGAGAGATTCTGCTGCTGCCGATTCCGTTCACAGATCTGCGATCTTCTAAACGTCGTCCAGTGATCGTTGTATCGCCAGACAAGTATAATCAGCTGAAGAAAGACATTCTCGTCGCTGCGATTACATCAAACCTTTCAAATGAAGCAACGGGGATACTCATTCGCACGAGCGACATGGAGGAAGGGACACTGCTTCACGACAGCATGATAAGGTTTGACAAGCTCTATTGCTTGGATCAAAGGATTATCGTGAAGCGTTTTGGCAAATTGAAGCGTGAAACATATATGGCTATGATCGAAAAGATTTGCTCGTTCATTGAGCTAGAGGGAACACAAGAGCAGAGGAGTTGACACAATGCACACCAATGAAAAACTTGTTCTCGGTTCGTACACACAAACCGATATGGAGCCGTTTAAGCGTCTGCGTCGAACGCGCATGACAGAGGCGCTGCGCTCGATGGTCCGGGAGACAGAGCTTTCGAAGAATGATTTCATCTATCCGCTCTTCGTTGTTGAGCGGGAGAATTACAAAAAGGAAATCTCGTCAATGCCGGGCGTTTACCAGATGTCAATTGACCTCATCGTGCGTGAGTGCGTCGAGGTGAAGAAGCTTGGTATTCCCGCGGTGATTTTGTTCGGCATCCCCAGAGAAAAGGATGAAGTCGGGTCGGGAGCTTACGACGAGCTTGGCGTTATTCAGCAGGCCACGCGGGCGATCAAGAAAGAAGTCCCCGAGCTTGTCGTCATCACCGACGTTTGCTTGTGTGAGTACACCTCGCACGGACACTGCGGCATTGTTCGCGGCAACGAGATTGTGAACGACGAATCGATCGAACTACTCGCGAAGGAGGCGCTCACGCACGCACAAGCCGGCGCCGACATGATTGCGCCGTCGGATATGTTTGATGGGAGAGTGAAAGCAATTCGCACGATACTTGATGCGAACGGGTTCACGAGTATCCCTATCATGTCGTACGCGGCGAAGTATGCATCAGGCTTCTACGGACCGTTCCGCGAGGCAGCCGAAAGCACGCCGCATTTCGGTGATCGGCGGTCGCACCAGATGGATCCGGCAAATTCCAACGAGGCGATTCGCGAAGTCGAGCAGGACATCATCGAGGGCGCAGACATTGTTATGGTGAAACCCGCCACGCCGTATCTCGATATCATCCGACGCGTCAAAGACACATTTGGACTTCCAACGGCAGCTTATAACGTGAGCGGCGAGTACTCGATGGTGAAAGCCGCGGCACAACTCGGCTGGATTGATGGCGAGCGTGTGATGATGGAAATGCTCACCGGCATCAAGCGCGCCGGCGCCGACATGATCCTGACGTACTTCGCAAAAGAAGCGTCCCAGTATTTGGATACACATAAGCTCTGAGCGTTTTAAGCCCTGAGCGCTTTTAAGCCCTGAGCGCTTTTTGCGAAGGGCCTGAATCTTAAACCCAACGTAGCAGACCCTTCGTTGGAAAGCACTCAGGGTAGGAACAAAAATCTATGAAAACACTTCAATCAGATTTCTTCTTTGAGAGAGCAAAGCAGTTGATTCCCGGCGGCGTCAACTCGCCGGTTCGTGCTTTCAAATCCGTCGGCGGCAATCCGCTCTTCATCAAAAGGGCGCTCGGCTCTCGATTGTGGGATGTTGATGGAAACGAGTTCATCGATTACGTCGGCACGTGGGGCCCCGCGATTCTTGGTCACAGTCATCCGCGAGTTGTTGACGCGATCACAAAGGCGGTCGTTGACGGAACCAGTTTCGGCGCGCCGACAGAGCTTGAGCTGAAGATGGCTGAACTGATCTGCAAGCTTGTTCCTTCGGTGGAGATGGTCAGAATGGTGAACTCGGGGACCGAAGCGACGATGAGCGCAGTTCGTTTGGCGCGGGCGTTCACCGGGAAGGAAAAGCTCATTAAGTTCGAGGGATGCTATCACGGCCACGGCGATTCGTTCCTGATCAAAGCCGGATCGGGCGCAATGACATTTGGCGTACCCGATAGTCCGGGAGTTCCGTCCGCTGTCGCCGCGCAGACGCTGACTGCGCAATTCAACTCGCTGACTTCTGTGCAACAGCTTGTCGATGCCAACAAAGCTCAGATTGCGGCAATCATCGTCGAGCCGGTTGTCGGCAATATGGGTTGCATACCTCCGCTCCCTGGCTTTCTCGAAGGACTCAGATCGCTCTGCACGAAAGAGAACATCATCCTGATTTTCGATGAAGTGATGACGGGCTTCCGGCTTGCGCCCGGCGGCGCGCAGGAGCTGTTCAACATCAAGCCCGATCTCTCGACATTCGGCAAGATCATCGGCGGGGGATTACCTGTTGGCGCGTACGGCGGCAAGAAAGAAATCATGCAGCTTGTTGCTCCGAGCGGACCGATGTACCAGGCGGGAACGCTTTCCGGGAATCCGCTGGCGATGACTGCCGGCTTCGAAACGCTTTCGATCATCCAGGAAGAGAAGCACTTCTACGAGCAGCTTGAGTCGAAATCAAAACTCCTTGCAGATGGAATCGCCACAAATGTGAAGCAACTTGGCGTCCCGATCATCACTCAACGCGTCGGTTCGATGTCCACGCTCTTCTTCACGTCAAAGCCGGTGATTGACTGCGAGACTGCGCTCTCATCCGATACCAAACGCTTCGCAACATATTTTCGAGCAATGCTCGAGATGGGAGTTTATCTCGCTCCATCGCAATTCGAAGCCGGATTTGTTTCCATCGCTCACACCGAGGACGACATTCGAATGACTATTGCAGCGAACCGAAAAGCACTTGAAGCTGCATGGAAGTAAAAGGTTCGCGTCAAGAAGCTGACGTCAATAGGCTTTCTTTCCGCCACGCGTTATTTTTCATACCATGACACAAGTTCGTATTTGGTGGCCTTGGGGTAGCCTGGAGGGGCGGCCGTCAGGAATCGCGGGTCATGTCGAATTGAATAATCCATTCCGGTAAGTTTCCCGGAGCCGCCAAATGTCCCGAGTGAACCGGCAGTCTTCTGTGTCACTCCACCAAACAGACTCACGCGGCCGTGCTTGCCTATGTTCCAGAAATCCTGAGCGGTCAATTCGCCCTCATGACAATAGACGGCTGCCTGGATGTTGAATACGCTTTGCTCAGACCGAGAGTTGTCCCTCGTGATAAAGGCATTGCGCTCTGCAACGATACCCATCATATCGGTCGAAGCCGAGTTTGATCGCGGGTTGTCAAACGCGGCGATTCCATTGCCATCCAGCCAAACATTCCCTTTGTTCGCGTTCGAGCCTTTGAGGGCCACCACCGTAATCCTCCCGCGGTACGTTCCCTTTATTCTGATGTCGCCGCCACTGACAGCAACGACTCCCGATGGAGCCAATGATGTGATGTTCGCGGTGTCGTTTCTGATGGATCCCGTTGTTGGTGGAATCTTCACGGCGACTCTACCGTCGTTGATGAACGTCAGTGCGACATCGTTGCCCGTGTTATTGAGTAGTCCTCCCGATCCACTGGCAGTTGTCAGAAGATTTGTGAGATTTGCCGCGGAGCGCGGAACCGTGACGCCCCACTGATATCCACCGTTGTAGATCGGTGCTCTCACGCCGCCCACGGTCATGAGCTGTGGACTATTCGTGGCCGTGACCTTGTCATGGAAATATGGCCTCCCCCCCAGATTAAATCGCCCGTTGGTGTGGGCTAATCCCCAAACGGAATCGCCCGTAATTTTCCAATCGTCGCCCCCGCGGAAGGGGCTTCCGACGTAACCATTCTTTTCCTGGTCAGTAAACCAACTGTACTTCGAGAAACTGACGATCTTGATCACTGCCTCTACCGTGTCTCTCGCTTCGTTTATCCAGCGGCTTTGACGGAAGCTGTAGAAGTGAATCGGCAGATGGGAAATCGAACGGATGCGAGTGGTGTCTCCACTCTTGATGACGTAAACGTCAAAACTGCCTCCGGCAAACGCGGTGTTCAAGGTGTTCGTGTTATACGATGTGTCGTTTAAGCATCGCTGGGTTCCGATGTTCGCTCCCGCGATTGCGAGGTTATGCGCCATTGTCCGGCTGTAGTATTCGGCATACGTGTCCATCGAACTGGCGCTTGTTCTCCCCATCGTCAGTAATGCGTACCCGACAATTGCACTCACTCCGACGACGTAGATGATCATTGATTTTCCCATAGTCCACTTCTGATTCTAACCATGACGTTTTATGTTGCGAGATGACAATCGAGTCTGACGCCAGAATGCACTGGCATAACCTTGTTGGGTCGGATCAATCTGGTCCGCGATCTTGTACGTGCTCGACACAGCGATCGAGACCTCGATGACCGAGATCATCGAGAGCACACTTGTCTGGATGCCGTCCTGATCAAAATACTTCAGCTTGAATGTGGTCACGCCGTATGCGATGCCAAGCGGAGTGCCGTTATTCACCCGTCGATAGAGGATACGCACCTGCCGGTCCGTGTATTTGGCGAGCGGCGCCCCCACGTACCATTCTACTGAATCGACGGTGTTGTTATTGTCGAGGTCGACCCTGATTCTGATTCTCTGCGAATCAGCAATGGCAATCGAATTCTTTGGATCAGGAACATTGAAGCCGGCTAACCGAAAGTCGGACTCGACGGAAGACATAGCATCGACTAACGATTCTTGAATGCCGAGATTCGTGGTTGCACTGTCGGACGCGCTGGACATGTTGAAGTTGATTCGCAGAATCAGAAGAATGACGTAGCCTGAGATCAACACCGAGCCTATCATATCAAGTATTACTGCCATAGTGGATTGCTGATGGATGTGTTAGTTCCAGAAACTCATAACTGCCGGGATGGCTAGCGTATCGCGCAGCGCCGGATTGATCACTGTGACTGTGATCTTCTTATGCCAGGTGGTGTACAAGGACGCGCGGTTGAGACTATCGGGCCTGACATACTCGACCTTGCATTTCACGTAGTACTTCGCGCGAATTCCGGGTACAATCGTCTCCCAATGAGAGCCGGGTGTGCGTGCCGTGTCGAGAGAGTTGGTGCTCTTGAAGACGAGAAACAGATTGTTGAAATCATCGAAGTCGTTGAAGTCGCAGGCGCCGCCGCGATATTTCTCTGTTGCGCCAGGACCCAGCGCGTTAGGTGAGGTAAGTTGGTTGGTGTTGGTCAACGCGCCGGTTGTTGCATCTTCGATCTTCGCATCGAACATCTTTCCCGTCGCCTCCTCGATAATGGAGGTGGCGAGTGATACAGCCGTGATACCCGACTCGGCTACATTGATATTGTCGTGGACGTTGGTGATACCTCTGTTGCTGTTGAGGGCGACGTATCCCATGAGGGAGAGCGCTGCAGCGGCAAACATCGATTGCCCAAGGTTCAAAGAGTTTCTCCGTGTTGCTACCGGTTGTCATTAACACCTCGCGCTACATATCTATCGGCACGTTTATTAGTGATGCCAGCTTGCAGGCCGGGAAGAGAAATCATCTTCACGGCTCTATGGCATGAGAGCAAAAGAAAGCGACGTTGCGAGCAGACGGCGGTGCAAATCCGCTCGACGACGTCGAAATTGAATGTTGAAAATATGAGTAAGAACGGTGGTCTGTGAGAAAATCGGGCGGCAGTGCAGCACGAGCCGCGATTCGTGCGTGTTGTAGTTATCGGGACACGGGACGGTTCCCTTTAGTGTCACGCACCAGTCACGCACTTTCACAAATACGCTTTTGAGGCTGACCATCTTGCAAGTGATGGACTTCACTCATGGAGACCCAACTCTGCTATTGAGCGAGTTGTTGAAGCAGCTACAAATTGAGCGAATCGTCGCCTCGAAAGGAACGCTTGTTGCATAGAATGCAAAAGCCGACTCCCCCAAGCCGGCTTTTGCATCCCCTCTCCACAACTAGTGTCAATCCCCCTTCGACACTAGTTATCCCACCACAAATTTTTGAAAGAGCTGCTTACTGCAAACGAAAGACGCCCGAGCCGCCAGTGCCGGCTAGCAGCATCGACGCATCAACTGCGAGCGACAGCACAACTTGATTCGGCAGATCGACTCCGATTGGAAACCAGGCTTTACCTCCATTACTCGATGCGAATGCGCCTTTGTCTGTGCCTGCGTACAGTACTCCGTTCGCCGAAGTCGCAAGCGCGTACACTGATGCCGAACCGATTCCGTTGTTTGCCTCCGACCAGAGACTTGCCTGCGTGCTCGACCGAAACGCTCCGTTTCCCCGCGTGCCTGCGAAGAGTGTTCCGTACGCATCGACCGCAAGCGAGATGATTGCCATGTTCGACAAGCCGTGATTCATTCGCGTCCAGCTCGTGCCGTTGTCGGACGAGCGAAACACACCTGCGCCGTCAGTGCCCGCGTACACGCTGCCGCGAGAGTCGATGGTGAGTGACAAAATTTGATCGGCATTCAATCCATCGCCGACGTGAGTCCAGTGTATTCCTTTATTCTCCGATCTGAAGATTCCGCCGCCTAGTGTTCCCGCAAACATCATTCCGGAGGGACTCACTGCGAGCGCGCTGACAATCGTATTTGATAAGCCATCGCTCACTCTGGTCCAATATTCTCCGCCGTTCGTTGAGGAGAAGATGCCGTCATCCGTCCCTACAAAAACGGTTCCTGTCACGTCGACGGCAATTGCATAGATCGCGTGCGTTGAAAGGCCTGCGTTGCGTTCTTGCCACGAACATCGCGTCGATCTGTCTGCGACAAACACGCCATGCCCGCCGGTGCAGGCGTAGAGATTGCCTTGTTGGTCGATTGCTTGAGCGTACACAAATCCTGTGAAGGGACCGTTGGTGGACGACCACCGTTCGGCAGCACGGGCGAACGAACATGCGAAGAAGAATATCGTGAGTAGAGTCAGTGATCGTCGAGTGTTGGTCATGCCGGTGTTTTTTGCGTTCAGTGTTCAGTTGCCAGTTTTCATTCCCTCGATCTCGCCCGCTATTGTCACTACCTACTTTGATGCCAATTCACGCGTTGGTGAATGTTCGATGAACGATGGAGTTTTCGTAATGTGGCGTGATGGGTGACGCGAACAAAACTACAAACTGAGCTGAGCGACGGGAGGAATGCGGAGCGCAATGCATCTGATGAAGTGTCATCAGTGACTATAACAAGGCCCGCACTCGGCGGGCCTGAGATGGAAATGAACAGAGACCGATCTTGCAGCTACGCCGCTCGCAGCGATTCCACAATATTCATACGCGATGCGCGGACTGCAGGCAAGAAGCCTCCGATGATACCCATGATCGCAGCAAACATCAGCGATTTGATAATGATGGAAGGGGAGAGCGCAAAGGAAAACGCAAGCTCCGAGAACGTGCCAAAGTTCATCGTCGAGATCGAGAAGAATGACAGGAAGGAGGCAAAGGCAATTCCGATGAGACCTCCGATCAACGAGAGCGTGAGAGACTCAACAAGAAACGCGGCGATCACAGAGCGTCTTCGGAACCCGAGCGCACGCAGAGTTCCAATCTCGACTGTTCGGTTTGCAACGGCCGTGTACATCGTGATCATCGCTCCAATCATTGCACCGACAGAGAAGATGATGGTGATGGTAAGCCCAAGGATTCGCAGAAACGTTGCAAGGGCTTCCGATTGTTTTTCGAAGAAGCTTCGCTCGGGTTCGACGTCCATTTGATTCAGGCGCGGGTCCACCGAGATACTGCTTTTCATCGCTGCAAGATCAGTAGGGTTGGTGAACCGGAATGTCATGCTGGAAAATGCGGCTCGGTTCTGCACTTGCAGAAGCTGCTCTGCATCGGCCCAGATTTCTGAATCGAAGGCGCTGCCGCCGGCATCAATGACGCCGACAATATCCCAAAAGTCTCCTGCGAATTTGATTTTCTCGCCAAGTCCCGCCCCGCGGAATCGTTCGTTCGTTTGCTTCCCGACGACCAGCTCACGCGCGCCGAATGCAAACATCCTTCCTTCAGCCAATCGCACTTGGGGCCGCAAGGCAAAAACGTTCTCCCCGACACCGCGAACAGAGACATTGCTCATGCCTCCTGTTTTCTTATCGAGGTTGATCACGGTGGTGACCTCTGCTGAGTACAGCGGCTTGCCGTTGTCGCCCGTTGCGATGGCGGGCATTGTCCTCAACTCGTTCACAACATCGCGCCCGACGATGCTGGAGATTTCGTTGTTCGATCCTTTGCGTGTCACGATGGCGTTCTCATTTGAGCCGGTTGCGACAAGCGCCTTCTCCACCCCGTGCGCCATCATCAACACTGCGGCAAACACGAACACAACCAACGCGATGCCGGTAATTGTAATCGACGCCGTTAAGCGACGTGCAAAGAAATTTCTGAGTACATAATAGAAGGGAATCTTCATGGTGTCATCATCCTATGAATCTGAGGCCGTCCACAATTCGGGTTTTCAGCGTTGTCATCACCGGCTGTAGAGCGGCGAGGAATCCAAGCGCAACTGCCGCACTAAACGTGATGATATACGTGCTGGGCGCGATGAAGAAAACAGGGAAGAACTGCTTCGGTACAACGGCTGACACAACTTGCACCAACAGGTACAGCAGTACAATCCCGATCATCGCACCGATGAACGAAAGCAAAATGGACTCACCGGCGATGAACGAGATGAGGTTCTGACCTGAGAAGCCCAGCGTTTTGAGCATAGCATATTCCTGCGTTCGCTCACGCGTCGACATGATCATCGTATTACCGAGAACGAGCAGGATGATGCCGATGATGAGCACCGACACGATCCGTATGGCGGTGAAGATGGCGCTATAGGACTCGAAGAAGCTTTGGTTGAACGACCGCTCGGTTTCGCTCTTCGTCTCCGTGCTTGAATTCTTGAACTGATTATCGATTTCATCCGCCACTGCTGCAGGGTTCGCACCGGGGCTTAGCTTTGCGACGATCCACCCGATTTGATTCGCCCTTCCGGGCGCGACCTGATTCATGCGTTCGTTGAGGTAATCCCAGTGAAAGAACATCTGGGTTCCGTCGACTTTCTCGTCGCGTCGCTTGTAGATGCCACGAATGATGAAATCCCAGTTGCCCGGATAGATGTCGCCTTCGATGGTCATCTGATCGCCGAGTTTGAGATTGAACTGCTGGGCGATTGACTCGCCAATCACGCAAGCCTTGCGCTCCTTCTCGAACGCTTCGAGTTCGGTTGGGGAGAGAATGTACTCAGGGTACACAGAGAACACTCGATCCGGCTGGACCGCCATGCGCGGGAAGAAATTCTGCTTGTCTTTGTACACACCTTGAAACCAATTGAAGAAACACAGCGTCTCAATGCCTTTCACCTTTTCAATCTTCTCCGCATACGCAAGCGGCATCGGAAAGATGAACGACACCGCATCGCGCGTTACCAGCCGGTCAACTGCCGCAACTTCGATTGCAGCGTCCCACGACGTCAGCACCGTTCTCAAGAGGCCAAACGCGGAAACCGCGACAGCGATCCCCAGCATCGTGAGAAAATTCCTCAGCGGATGCCGCAGTGTGTTTTTGAAAATCATCCGAAACACGCTCATGAGCGAACCTCCGGCTCCAGATCACCCTTATCGAGATGCAGCACTTTGTGAGCCTTCTCTGCTGCGCGTTGATCGTGAGTTACCATTACGATGGTCTTTTTGAATTCCGTGTTCAGCCGATTCAACAACATCATCACCTCGGCGGCGGATATTTTATCCAGGTCTCCTGTCGGTTCGTCGGCGACAATGATTGTCGGGTCGGTTACGATCGCACGAGCAATCGCGACGCGTTGCTGCTGTCCGCCCGAGAGTTGCGAGGGGCGATTCTCTTTTCGATCAGACAACCCGACAAGATTCATGGCAAACTCTACGTGTTCCTTCTTCTCTTTCTTGGGAAGTTTTGTGAGAAGGAGCGGCAGTTCAACATTTTCGTACGCCGTCAACACGGGCAACAGATTGTAGAACTGGAAGATGAATCCGACATGGCGCGAACGCCATTGCGCAAGCTCCGATTCTCCCAGCGCCGCGATATTGATGCCGCCAACGTTGACCTCACCGGCGTCAGGTCGGTCGATGCCCGCGACGAGATTGAGCAACGTTGTCTTGCCTGATCCCGAAGGCCCCATCAAGGCAAGGAACTCGCCATCGGGCACAGCAAGGGAGATGTTGCGCAACACGGGAATCTCAATGGAAGCCCGATAGTAGGACTTCTTTACGTTGTTAACTTGTATGATGGCGCCATTCATTGATGCCATGGAATTCTCCTCTAACAGGTTTTTGAAAAACTCTTACTTCTTTATCCACAAAGGTCACGAAGGAACACTAAGAAGTGATTTTGGCTTGTATCAGAAGAACCTTCGTGCACTTTCGTGCCTGCACGCCGAAGTGGGTCGTTTCGGCACGCAGGCGTGTTCTTCGCGGATCATTTCTTTCTTTTTCGACATCCCGCTCATTCACTATTTGATTTTGATTTTCGATCCTGTCGTCAGGCTTGGGTCCGGACGCAGCACAACTCGATCTCCCTTTGCAAGTCCTCCGGTCACGGCGATACGATCACCGAACGCTTCTCCTGCGGAGATCTCTTTCTCCGTCACCGTCTCATCTTGCACGAGCAGCACAAAGTGTTTGCCGTCGCGCGTACTAAGTGCAGCAGCCGGAATCGTGAGCTTAGGCGGCGCTTTTGCTTCGGACGCAGCCACTTCCTTGGAAAGGAACGTCACCTTCGCGCTCATCTCCGGCAGCACGTGCTCATCACGCTCCTTGAATCGGACCTTAGTCATCACTGTTGCTTTCGAACGATCTGCTGTTGGGACAACCTTGTGAACAAATCCTTGATAGCGAGTTTCGGGGTACGCATCAAGCGTGATCTCGCATGGGGCGTTGAGTATGACACGCGTGATGTTCGATTCGGAAACATCCGCCTCCACTTCGAGCGAGTTCATATCGGCAATCGTCACGACGGCAGCTTTCGATCCGGCGCCTGCAGCAAACGGCGCAACAACTTCGCCGATATTCGCATTCTTGCTGAGAACCGTGCCGTCAAATGGCGCACGGATGCGTGTGTTCTCGAGTGCGACATTGGCTGCTTGTACACTCGCTTCCGCCGCTTTGATCGTCGCCTCGACTCGCTTGAAGCGAGCCTCCGCGGCGTCAACTTCCGCCTGCGATGTGAGTCCCGACGGCAGCATGATGCGCTGCCGGTCGCGCCACTGCCGGGCATCGTCCAGATCGGCTTTCGCCAGCTCAAGGTTGGCCTTTGCTTGCGCCAGCGCTGCGACGACATCGTGATCTTCGATTTGCCCGATCACCTGGTTCTTCTTGACTTTGTCGCCTTCTTCGACAGAGAGCGACACAAGTCGTCCTGTTGCTTTCGATGCGATGGCAGCTTCTTGTTGCGCGACGATGTAGCCGCTTGCTGTTAGCACGGCATTCGCCGATGATGGATACGTGAGCGTCACAGAGCCGACCTCGACTTCGGGAACGGATGCAAACGTTCCTCTCAGCAGAAAGAATCCGATGGCAAGGGCGACGACAACTATTGCGGCGATGAGAAGCTTACGCTTTGTTTTCCCGGAACCGCCGGTAGGCTCGTCGTGGTTGATGCGAAGTCCGGAGAGATCAGCCTTTTCGGTTATCAAACTCATGGAGTAGGACCTTGTTCAATGCATGAAAAGACACAGTAAAAGAGCGACCTAAGATACAAAAAAATGTGTTATCTCAAAAAGGGATTTACGTCGTGACGATTCAATATACGCACGACCGAAAATATTGTTCGGCGCTTTTCGGCGAACAGCGGCCAGATGTCGGCCAACACCTCTCGCACAACTTCGTTCCGAAATAAATACACGTTCGAGCGTGAGAAAAGCTCCATCACGTGTGGGCCTTCGCGTCCTTCTTCCAGAACGCCGGCACGCGAGTAGTTCCCGACGTTTTGATTTCTTCGGAAGGATAATGTCCCCAGCAGTCGATGTGCTGGCCAAAAATCAGCGTGAAATTTTTTTCATAGGTGAGCATGTATTCCACTGCGTCAGCGAGTTCCGCGAACACAGCGGCGTCGCGCAAATCGAGAAGCCATTTTCCTTTGAACGCCTTCACAGATTTCTCGATTGGTCTGCGCACCCGCGTTTTGGGAATGCACATGAGATCGACAATGGAGTAGATGTAGTACGTTACGGATTGTGAAGAGGAATCCTTGATCAAACAGAAACTGAGCGGCGCTTTCCGAAGCAATTTCCGCGCAGCAAGATCATCGATGATGAAAAGATCTTCCTGCGCAACCCTTGCCCCGGCCCAATTCTTCATTGAAAAGCACTGTGTCTTCTCCTTCGCATCGAAAGAGATATTCTGCCGCGGAAGAAAGAAGTCCAGCTCCGAGACGCTTTTCGTTCCGTCAACGAACGGAATCTGCCGTGCTGTGAGTAGTGCCCGTACTTCTTGCTCGAACATGAATCAGCTCCAGAGGTAGTTCAAACGCAAGAACGTGAGAAGGTCAGTGTCCTTTCTTGATGAGAGAATACGCCAGCAGCAACCATCCCGCAATGAATGCAAGTCCGCCCAACGGAGTGATCATGCCGAAGCTTCTGACTCCGGTCAATGTCAGGAGATACAGACTGCCGGAGAAAAGAAGAATGCCCGCAGCAAAACACCAGCCCGCCGCTCTCGACTGCGCATTGTGAGGCACAAGTCCGGCGACGATCAATCCGAAGGCGTGATAGATCTGATAGCGGACTGCGGTCTCATAAACGGCGAGCATGTCCGGGCTGAGCGATTGCTTCAATGCGTGCGCGCCAAACGCGCCGGCAGCAACGCCGAGTGCTGCAAGCAAGCTGCCGAGCGCAACCAAATATTGTGAACGCAACGTGGGAAGATTCATTTGAGCAGAACGAGCTTCTTCCGTTCAACAAACGAACCGGACTGCAACTGGGAGAAGTACACTCCGGTGGCGTGGCTCGTGACTTCTTCAGCGGCGTTCCACTGAACAGAGTGCCAGCCTTGATGTCGGAAGCCATCGACGAGCGTCGTAATGTGTCTTCCCATCAAATCAAAAATATCCACGCGTACGTTTCCGGCCTCCCCCACGTAGAAGTCGATGTTCGTGGTCGGGTTGAACGGATTCGGGTAATTCTGCAGCAGCTGATAATCCTGCGGCTTCCAGATTTTATCTTGCGCTACCGGAGTCACTCCGGTCGTGTCATTGATGAGCGCAGTCCACACGCTGAGTGTGCTGCCGTCGAGTCGCATCCAGATCGGATAGACTTTTTTGTTGTGCGCTGCGATGCACACGTAGTCGCCGAAGAAGATGCCGGCCTGCGGTGAGAACGAACTCTGACTGACTTTGAAATTCTGAAACGTCTCGCCGCCATCCATCGATCGTGCGACATACACATCCGTCGCGACAGTTGTGTAGTTTCTTCTGTCGTAGAAGATCACGTAAATGTACCCGGTGGTTTGGTCAATTGTCATCCACGTAAAGAACTGATGCGTTGTGGTCAAATCATCGTTCACCTTCTTCACGGCGCCCCAGGTGTTTCCTCCGTCGGTGGACTTGATGAGGAAGATATCCGTGTTGCTGAGTCCGTTGCGCTGATCGCTCCAGTTGATGTAGATGTTGCCGCGGTAGGGGGAACTGCTCACATCGCACGCAGTGATAGGCATTCCGTTGGAGCGTTGAATGCCGGGGACATCAAGATCCCATCCGCCCGGCTGACTCGTCACGAATTTGTCAACTCCGAACGTCACGCCGCCATCGGTCGATTTGTCGAACATAATTCCAAGCGGGCCTGACCAACTCACGTACACGTGTCCGTTCGGACCAACGGCAGGCACCGCGCCTTCTACTGTGCTATCACTGTCGATGCAATTGCCGCCTTTCTCACTGAGGCGAACGGGTGTTCCCCATGTCGCGCCTGCGTCTGTCGATCGGGAGAAAAGAATGCGCGTGCTGTCTTGCGTGCTGGAGGAGCCGTAATCATCGAACTCCGTCCACGACATGTAGATGTTATTGTAGTATGGTGAATTCGTCAGATCAACAGCGAGCCATTCTTTGTCCTGATTTTTTGTGGGAGGATTGAATCCGACGCCGACTCCGACATTCCAATTCGCACCGGCGTTCGTTGATTTCTGCACAACAATTCTATCGATCCAATATCCGGGCGAGGGAGGATTGGAAAGATGTCCGTAGTACAGATTGCCGCTTGCGTCGAACACGACGCACGGATCGCCCCAGACGCCGTAGGAGGACGACGTGAGACGCGACTCAATCCACGTGTTGCCGCCATCAGATGAACGATACGCATAGTTGATGTTTGCGCCCGCAGCGAGTTGGAGCGGGTTTGCAGGATTGATCGCGATGGTGACTTCCTCCGGCGCGCTTGCTGTCGGGCTGCTGACGCGTACGTTTGGGTACTGCGCAAGCAGTTGAGTTGTTCCGACACAAACACAGACAATTATCGTGTAGAGTGCTTTCATTTGATGCGCCTACTTTTCAAGTGTTGGATGTTTGAGATGAAAACCGGTTGCGTCCTGGTATTTCTTGGCAAACGTGAGAAGCGTTCCTTCGTCGAACAGATTGCCGATGAACGTGATGCTCGTCGGAGTGTTCTCCTCTGTAAATCCGTTCGGCACAACAACGCAAGGATGACCGGTGAGATTTGTGAGCAGGGAATTGTTTCCTTCAACTGACGGCGCAACGTACAGATCGACTTGCTTCATCAATTGCGCCATCTGCTGGATGAGCATGAAGCGGACGCGATTCGCCTGGATGTATTCAACAGCAGGAATGAACCGCGATGCACGGAACGAATTTGGCCACGCATTTTTGATTTGACGTACGAGCAGACTGTCCTTGCCGCTGCGCGTCAGCTCGTCGAAGGCAGCCGCAGCCTCCGCGCCAAGTATGATGTGAAGGTGCTCAATTGGCAACGCGGGCAGGTCAATTGGCACAAGCTGCACGCCCATTGATCGGAGTGTTGCCAATGTTGCATCTGCTTGCGACTTGCCTGCCGTGAGGCTGTCAAAATCAGATTTCAGATATCCGACACGCAGTTTCTTCAGATTGATGGATGGGGAGTAGTTGAACGGAACATCGTACAACGTCTGATCGATTCCGTCGGGGCCGCAGATCGCGTTGAAGACGATTGCGCAATCCTCAACTGTTCTGCAGATGGGGCCAATCTTGTCCATCGACCAGCTCAGCGCCATTGCGCCTGTGCGGCTCACCCGGCCGTACGTTGGTCGCAAGCCGGTTGCTCCGCAGCGATTCGACGGCGAAACAATCGAGCCCCATGTCTCAGTGCCGATGCTGAACGCAACGAGTCCCGCGGCTGTTGCTGCGGCAGAACCTGCTGACGATCCGCTTGATCCCTGATCGAGTTTCCACGGGTTTCTCGTCTTGCCGCCGAACCAAACATCGCCCCACGCAAGTTCACCCATCGTCAGTTTTGCGACGAGCACGGCGCCCGCGTTCTCAAGTCGCTTGATGACTGTTGCATCTTCATCGATCACTTGATGTTTGAACGGGACAGAACCCCACGTCGTGCGGATGCCTTTGGTTGCCAAGAGATCCTTTGCGCCGTACGGAATTCCGTGAAGCGGGCCGCGATATTTTCCTGCGGCGATTTCCTTGTCCGCTCGCGCTGCCTGCGCTACCGCCAGAGATTCGGTGAGTGTGATAACGCATTCGAGCGTCGGCCCATAGTGCTTCAAGCGATCGAGGTACATCTTCGTTAGCTGAAGCGAAGTGATCTTGCGCGTCCTGATCAACTGCGCGAGCTGGCCGATTGAGTAGGAGGCAACATCGTCGAGACGCGGCGGCAGGGCAACTTTTCCTACCGGACTCGTCTTGAACAAAACTTTCTTTGAGGGAAGCGTTGCGCCGGAAGGAATCGGGTTGAAAAGAATCGCCGGCGGAATGCTATTTGGAATCGAGATTGCACGCAGTGCAGCGTAGCTGCTGAGTTGATCCGTCAGGTCGTCGAGCATCGAATCACGCTTGGCATCGTTGAACTGCAGGCCGATGAGGGACTCAGCGCCGGCGACCATCTGCTTCGTGAGCTTTGGTTGCGCGAGCACGCTCGTCGTCACTGCGGCGAGCGAGAAGACTATCAAAGCGATTTTCATGATCGGCTTTCAGAGATACCGCAACGTTGTAATGAATGCAGCGGCGACGAGGCAGCCCAGCGTGCCGCCCAACAGTACTTCGCGTGCCGTGTGCCGTCCGAGCGCGACGCGCGACCATGCAACAAGCAGCGCGAGAATGAGGACGAGCGTTCCGGCCCTCTGGTCGATCAGAAACATCGCCAGCGCGGCGAACACGCCAAAGCCCGTGTGCAGCGAAACCTTGATCCATCGATTGACGAAGAACGCCGCACCGACCAGCGCCAGAATCGCGAGCGCTCCAAGTGGGATTGAGGTTGGAACTTCGGCGATCCAAGCAATGATTACGATGATCAGTAGAAGAGGAAGCAGGATTCCATAGAACTGAGATCGCTCACGCTGATCGGACACGTCCAGGTTGCCCCAGGTCCCTCGATGAACGCGAAAAATCGTGTACGCCCCGGCAGGGATAATGACAACGGCCACCGCGATGATTTCTGCGATCATTGCTTGACGCGGCGGCAAAACATTGTACGCCACAATCGCGGTAAACAACGGCATCAGGAGAAACGGATGTCCGATGACTGAAATGCACCGAGCGAAATTCATCTGCACCTTATTGACCTCCATTGCGCTCATGAGTGGCCCACGGCAAATCTCACGCGTCGCTCGGTGACAACAACGAAGCTGTTCTCAAGTCTTCTCACATGGTTTCGTAGCAAGTTTTCAAGCACGTCGATCTTGTTCGTATTCCGCTCATCAGCGAGGCGCAAAAAAACATCGCCCGCATGAGGGCGTCTTTGACGAAATATCATCTCGCCAAAATCTTTGTCGTTAGTAATCAGAATCCAGTTTTCGTGAAATGCCTTTTCGAGAATGTCGTCGTCAAGCATTCCCGGGTCTTGATCATATACGGAAAAGACCTCAAACTGTTTGGTTGACAAGTATTGTGCAACCGCGGGACCAGTACACTCGTCCACCAAGAACTTCATTCATCCCCCACTGCGAGCGGCATGAACGAAGTGCTCTCCAGCGACCTCGTTGCAAAGAGGAGGCATGCTTGGATATCCTCCTTCGACAGACCCTCGTATTCCAAGATAATGTCCTGAACAGTCGACCCGTGGGCTAACAGATTCAGAATGTATTCCACCGTTAAGCGGGTCCCCTTGATAACCGGTTTCCCAACCATCACCTTCGGGTTCAGTGCGATGCGTTGAATAAGTTGTTGATCGCTCATATACGTGCCTCTCTGAAGTTCTGCATGAAGTTACGGAATTCTCGTTACAGGAGTATCCGCTCCTCTCTCCTTCACAATGGCGGACATCGATCCTCTGGAGTGACTTGCTCAATTCTCAATGTACCCGTCCCGTATCCATCTATCGATATCGCTATGGCGCAGGTATGCCGTCTTCAGCTTGCGGAAGCCGAGCTTTCGGTAGAATGCTTCCTGACGCGGGACGCTGACAAGCAACACGGATCGTTCCGGCAGATGTGAGAGCAAGTAGTCCACGATTGATTTTCCAATTCCTTGTCCCTGATGCTCGGGCACAACAACAACGTCGAAGATCGCGGAGTTGGTTGCGCCATCGGAGATCGCTCTGCCTGCGCCGATCAACTCTCCATCTTTCTCGGCAAAGCAACACGCAAAGCTGCCCGTGAACGATCGCTGGACTGTGAGCGCGTCGCGTTTTCCCAGCGGAGCGCGCTCAATCACGTCCGCGAGCTTCGTCCAATCAATCGCCGACGCATCGCTATGGTATTTGAGAGGCATGAAATGGAGAATTGTTGCTGCCTCAATTTCTCAAAAACAGGTGCGACATGCAAGCAATCGATGAGCGGCGGGAAACAAAAACTGCAAGAGGCTGCCGCGCCTCTTGCAGGTCGGAGAGTATCAAATGACGAGCGGACCGATTACGCTGTCGCTTTGAGCATTGCCATGAGTTGCTGCGCTTGTTGCTGGTTGAACTCGAACGCGATGCGCTTGTAGTTGATGAGGTCGATGATCGTTCCGATGAAACAAAGTCCAACGGTGAAGAAGTAGAGGATTCCCATCCCGATCTGATCGGTCATGAAGCGCTGGATGCCCGCAAAGCCGAGGAAGCCGACAAGCGTGACAAGCAAGATCGTCTGCGCATCACGGCGGCGGCTGCGATACATCATCGCGAACTGAGTCGCCTGTTGATCTGAAGCGTCCTTCAGAAGACTCTGCACATACATCATTTCCTCCCCGTCAAGCTCCGGCAGTAACTGCATCATGTTAGCCATGAGATTTATCCTTTCGCAGGTTGATGGTTGATGATAGTGAGTAGTTTGATGAGAGTGACAATCCGATGAAGCAACACAATCAATGCGAACGCGCCGAGCGGGTGTGTGTGAAACGACTGACTCACTTCGCAATGCAACAGGTATGATACCGAGGCGCCGAGTCCGCAGCCGGGGCAAAATGCAAATCCCAGATTCTTCAACGGGCAAAGCGCGAAATGTCCGCCGTCATGTGGATCAATGACTGCGAGGTAGAGCAAACCGCAGATCCAAATTGCAAGCTCGAGCCAGCCGGTGCTTGTGAAGTACCGCAATGCTTTTTTCACAGTTGTGAGCATAGCTTATTGCGCGGATGAAAAGAATGTGAGCGCCTGACTACTTCGCCGTCATGCGGCTGACCAAGTCTTCGCGATCGACGATCGAGTCCTCGCCGAACCAAATACTCCACAGCGTTTGTGCAAACAACTGATTGGTGATCGCGGGTTTCTGTTCGCCTTGCACCGTTGCGCTGATGATTCCTCCGGGCAGCCAGCGAATGACGAATTGATCGTTCTCTTTCACATCCTTCGTGAAGAAGCCAACGTACTGGTCAATCGCCGATTGAATCTTCTTGAGATCTTCAGCCGACGAGTTCTCCGCGAAGCCGTCACGATAGGTGTCCTGAATTTTCTGCTTGTCAACATCACGAACAAACGTCATCGTGATTTGTTTTGCCTTGCCGTCGGTGAGAACTGTTTTGTACGCGGCATCTTCCGACATCTTCTGCGGCTCTTGCATGTAGTGCGCCATGCCGTACACTTTGAAAACCATCTTCTTCCGAACAGTCACGCCGGTGAGTTGCAGCGTGTAGTCCGTGTTATTGTAGTCGAAGCTGACCTTGCTGTCGAAATTTTTTCCGGTAGAAGGTTCAGTCACTTTCTCTTGGGCGAGAGAGGAAACCGCTGCGAAGCAGAGCAATGCGGCGATGCAGATGTAAGTTTTCATAGAGGTAAGATGATTGTTTGGAGAATATGGTGAAGCAGCGTAGCGCTGCAATGATGATCTTCTAGGGACGTGGACGAAAACTCTCATTGTCCCGTGTGCTCCAGCTGATTCTTGCATACAATGAAACCAGAATCTCGGAAAGGCTACTTCTCGTCGACGTTCCTAGCTTCAACATCGACCGGAGCCAATATACGCAGAGGAAAACTATCACTCAATACACAAAAAGATGCGATGGTATCTCCCTTATTGTCGCGGGCAATACCATCGTCCACTACCGAACAAGCATGAGTGCTCGTGTCTGTGTGAGATTGCCCGCGCGTAGCTGATACAAATACACGCCGCTCGCGAGGCCCGCTGCTTGCCATTCCACCGTATGCTCACCGGGTTGCCTCACTTCATTCACGAGCGTTGCGACTTCATGACCCAATAGATCAAACACCTTCAGCGACGTGAAACCTGAAGCTGGAATCGAGAAGGAAATGTGTGTGGATGGATTGAACGGGTTCGGATAATTCTGTGCGAGATGGAACGCTGCGGGCGAAGTTCGCTCGTTCACGTCAGTGATAGTTTGATTGTAGAACACAGAGACGCACGGCTGTCCGGAAACTCCGATGATCAGATCGACGTGCCCGTCGCCGTTGATGTCGCCGAACGCGAGCGCGGTGCCGACATTGGGCGAGTCATATTGCCACGAGGGCGTGAGATCGAGTTGTCCGTTTCGGTTGAGAAAGATGCGGAAGAGCCCGGCGGAAAACTCCGCAGTTGCCAGATCGGGATCGCCATCCTCATCAACATCGGCCCACGCGATGTCTTGTGTGTTGTGCGACGTGCTTTGCGATTGCCACGTCGGGGTGCTCGCGAAATTTCCTCCCGTGTTCAGATATGCCTGCGTCGGAATCGAACCGCCGACGGCAATGTCGAGGAAGTTGTCGTTGTTGAGCTTGGCCCACGCAATTCCTTTTTGTCCGCCGGTCGTGTTGCCGTTCCACATCGGCGTCGTCGAGACAACGCCGCTATCGTTGAAATACACGCACGAACGGTAGTTCACCCATTTCGAGACGGCAAGATCTTCGAAGCCGTCATTGTTGATGTCGCCCCACGCCAGTCCGCTGGAGATCTCGCTCGCGGACGATGCCCAGGAGGGCGATTGTTCCAGCGAGCCGCTGTTGTTCCTGAAAATGTGAACAGGTCTCGTCGGATTCGGGCTCACGGCCTGATTTGATGTTGCGACGTCGATGTCGCCGTCGTGATCAAAATCGCAGACAGCAACGCCGGTAGTCCATGTGCTGTTTGCGGCTCTCCATCCGGGCGTGCGTATGATTGTGTCTCCCTGCGCGCCGAAGTAAATCGCGTCGGGCGGGAACGAGCTTTCACCGTTGGCGAAAAACAAATCTGCATGCGTATCGTTGTTGAAGTCGGCGATGCGAACATCGGTGCTCGCGACCGAATCACGCGTCCACCATCCCGGTGTTGACTGCAATTGTGTTCCCTGATTGTACAGCACGAAGTTACGCCAGTCTGTGTAAGGAGGAAAGCTTTGCGAGCGATAGCATGCAACCGCCACGTCTGAATCGTTATCGTTGTTCAAATCGCCGACGGCAATGCCGCCAACTTGCATGCGCAAATCGAGATTCCAGCTTGGCGTGAGTGCGAAAGGGACATTGTCCAACTTGAACGATGCCGGAGTTGTGTGTGACGACGCGACGATGTTCGCGGTGTCGCGGCCATCGGGGCTGATCTCGATTCTGTTTTGAGATGATGCCGGGCTGATTCCGATCAGAGTGAGAAAGAAGAATGCATAAAGCAAAGAACGCATGTGAATCTCCATACTACTGGTTGTGTTACTTGTGCGCTTCTCGGAAGTGGAGGTTGAAGCTGCTCGTGGTGGCACTTGCCGCAAAAGAGCTGGCGGTGATGGTGTGTTTGATAAAACTTTACCGATTGTGAGAAGCAAAGTCAAGCAATTTTCTTTCTCATCGTCCGACTTGAACGGAATCGACGGGTAAGAATGTTCGTGCGAAAGTTGCGAGTGCAGCAGCGAGGCGCGTTGCAGTAGCTTCGAGGTTTTCATTCGATCGTAAGGCGAGCCCAAACTCAAGTTGAATCGCATCAATCGAAGTGCCCTGATGGCTGCCGTATGTTTGCACGATGTAGCCGCCGCTGAAGCGCGGATCTTCGCGATCGTCGCTATCGCATTCCGGTTCAATGTCGAAATCATTCGCCTCAAGTTGTCCGCAGATGCTGTTCTTGCCGACTAGCGCTTTGCGTCCGTGCTGCGTCACGAGATTCGTCACGCTCACGCCGTCGCCGGTTCCGCGAAACACTGTCGAGTTGGCGGCGCTCTGTCCGTGCAGATCGATTAGGATTCCCTGGCCCCATATTGTGCGGACCTCGTCGCATGCGGCGCGCAACGCGTTATGGTATGCGTTGTAGTACCGCTTCGCCGGCCCGACTTCATACGAACCTTCGGCGGGACGGTTGAGATCAACGCATGCGCGATCAATCTGTGCTACGACTAGAAAAAGCTTCTTGCCGAGCTTGCGCTGAAAATAGTTATCGAGCCGGATCGCCAGCCTGTTCGTGTTTCCATCTCTCGCCGTGGCAAACCGTGAGACGCCGTTGCCATCACGCTCGGGAACATCGGGCGGCGTGATCTTGCCGCCATGCGGCGCAGAGATGATGATCGGCAGGTCGCCGCGCTGAACAATGACAAGACTGTCAGCAACATCGAGTCTCTGACCCGGAGCTTGTGAAGGAAGTATCGACTGCAATCCAAGAGACATAGCAAGAACTCCCAATGCGAAGTATGCCAAGCGTCTTTGTGGAGCGCTATTCCTGAAGCATCCCATTGGCTCTACTGTCGCGCCTGTTTGTCGTGATCGATCTCCACATCTGAGAGATGGAGATTGAGAGCGCCGACCGAGATGTGAATTTCACGAAACGAAAGCGAAGGAGTAATAATATCAATGTCCATATGACGAGACTATTTGTTGAGCAGAGCAATTCGTTTCTGCCACGCCGGATATTTCTTGAGCACGTCGGCGGGCGCATCTGTGTACCAGGCGTAGCCTGTGCGGCGCTCGCGTTCAACTTCCGCCAGTGTGTACACCGGCTTTCCATCTCGGTTGCAGAAGAGCGGGCGTCCGGCGCCGAGTTCGTAGAAGCGCGTCCATGTCGGCGGCGCGTTCGGATCTTGTTTGACGACGCGGTCGATCTTCGTGGAGTGAAACCTAAACGTCGCCGGCGGGGCGTCAACGGTGACGACTTTGATTCCGCGAATCTGATTCTCCGTGAACCACTGCACTGCGGCATCAACGGCGCGAACAATGTCGGCGGAGGGTGTGTCGATGCGCATGAGAAGCGTGACGATCTCTGCGCTCTCCATGCTGCAGAATGAGGCAAGCTCAAACGTGCGCGCATGCTGCGGTCGGAGATCGATGTTATCATGTTGCTGGCACCATACCGTAGGCTTTCCGCCAACACGTATCTGGCAGCGCAGAATGCAATCGAGTCCCTTCTCGAAGGCGGCGTGCACTTTTGCTCTCCGCTCGGCATCGAGAAACGAAAACCACGACTTGTTCTGCTCAACCTGAAGCAGCACGCTCATCACGCCACCCATCGCGCCGTCGTTGAATGTGATGTACTTTCGATATCCGCTCGTGTCGGGATAGAACTGCGGCCATCCGCCGTTCGCGTATTGCGCCGACAAAATGAAATCGATTCCTCTCACGGAACCGTCCTTGTAGCGCTGATCGTTCGTCGCGTGATATGCTTTGGCAAGATATTCCACCTGTCTGTGCGTCGCGCCATTATCGAACGTTGTGTTCGTTTCCGATTTCGCAGCGAGGATCGCGGCACGTTGGTCTTCGGTGAGAATGGCGAGCATATCGTAATTCTTCGGCCAGCCGCCATTTGTTTTCTGGTAGAGAAGAATGTTGTCGGCGATCTTGGCGATCTGTTTCTTGTTGTACTTCTTCTGATCTGCTCGCGGGGTGATCGTCTTCTCTTCATCATTGATGTCGTACCAGTGATGTGAGCTGTCATCGAATCCGCTGACGTCGATGGCGGCTTGCGACTTCCCCTGTGCCGTCATGCCAGGGCCTGGAGCAAGTACGAGCAGAAGTAGGATCAAACAGATTTTCTTTTTCACGACAGAGTTCTTTCAGTCTTTCGTTGTCCGATATTCTGTTTGAATATAATGAAAAGGCGATTGCTTCGCATTCAGCATGGTAAATGGGGAACAGTGCAAATTGAAAATCAGAACTCATTTGCGTACCATGAGTGGCGTCAGTAACCAACTTTGGATTTGAAGATGTTTGTTTTGGGAATCGAAACTTCGTGCGATGAGACTTCAGCCGCCGTTCTTGACGACGGGCGAGTGAAGTCCAACGTCATTTCATCGCAGCTTGTGCATCAGAAGTACGGGGGTGTTGTGCCGGAGCTTGCGTCCCGTGCGCATCAACGCATGATCATCGAAGTTGTTGACGAAGCGCTGCGGTGCTCAGGCATCACAAAGCAGCAGCTTCACGGCATTGCCGCGACGCAAGGCCCCGGCCTTGTCGGTGCGTTGCTGGTGGGACTGAATTTCGCAAAAGCAATGGCGTACGGCCTGAACATTCCGTTCATCGCAGTCAACCACATGGAAGGACATTTGTATTCTGATTTCCTGATGGACGATCAGCCGCGCTTTCCGTTCGTGTCGTTGATTGTTTCGGGCGGACATACGATGCTCGTACATGTCCGCGCACCGTTCGATCATCAGCTGCTTGGGCAAACCCGCGACGATGCGGCAGGCGAAGCGTTCGACAAAGTGGCGAAGATGCTGAAGCTCGGCTACCCCGGCGGACCGATCATCGACAAGAATGCTGCAACGGGAAACCCGCGCGCAATCAGATTTCCGAGAACATTCCTCGAAGAGGGAACGTACGACTTCAGCTTCAGCGGCGTGAAGACTGCTGTTCTGTACTATCTCAAGAAGAACGGCTGGCTCGACGATCCTGAATTCATCGCGCCCGACCATCTCAACGATATTTGCGCGAGTTTTCAGGAAGCGGTCGTCGAGGTTCTTGCACGCAAAACCATCGAGGCGGCGAATGAACTGCGCGTCAAGGACGTTGCGCTTGCCGGCGGCGTCTCCGCAAACTCCCGGCTCCGATCGAAGATGCGCGAGGTATGCGAAAAGGAGGGCGTGCGTCTCTTCTACCCGAAGCCCGAGTATTGTATGGACAACGGCGCGATGATCGCGTATGTTGGATGGTTGCGCCTGCAACGAGGATTCGTGTCGAGCAACGATCTTCCGGCTGTTGCCAATCTCGAACTTGTGTGACCATGCAGATGCTTTCATCCCTATTCAAGAAGTATCCCACGACATTTCCGCTTACGCTTCTCGTGCTGATGATCGTTGTTCCGTATTGGAAGCTTGCGTTCATGCAAGGCTTCGTGATTACCGATGACATTTTCACGAGCGACATCATGAACGAGGGCTTTCCCTATCGCTACTACATGAGCGAGGCGCTGAAGAACGGCGAGCTGCCGATTTGGATGCCGGGAATCTACGGAGGGATGCCGTTGCTCGCGAGAGCTGAAGCCGGTGTTTGCTATCCGTTCAATCTGCTGCTGTTCGGATTGTTGTCGCCCTACGTTGCGTTGAACCTAACAATACTTCTCACGCTCATCATTGCAGCCGCGACGATGTACTTTTTTTTGCGAGAGATTGAGGCGAGCACCGTGGCGGCAATGATCGGCGGCCTGGCGTTCGCGTATTCCGGCTTCATGGTTTCGCACATCAAGCATCTGAGCATGGTCGGGACAGTCAGTTGGTTTCCGCTGGGATTACTCGTGATTGAGCGTGCGCTCCGAAAATCAAATCCCAGAGCATTGCTCGCACTCGCTGCAGTGTTTGGATTGCAGAATCTCTCCGGACACATTCAGACCGCGTACTACTCCGGCGTGTTCTACATCGTTTATTTCTTGTTTGGGATATTGAGACTGCGAACGCCGAAGCGACAACCGAGAAAGAAGTCGAAGAAGGATGAACCGACGCGCGAAAGGTCGCCGATGTTCGCGCTGGCGATGTGGTTCGGGCTTGCCATGTTGATTGCCGTTGGCATCAGCGCAGTGCAGGTGTTGCCGACGTACGAACTTGTCGGGATGACGCAGCGATCAGGCGGCGTTACATTCGACTATGCATCCAACTACGCGTACGATCCATCAAACTTCAAAACGTTCTTCTACGCCCACGCGAACGGCGACATCGCGGACGCGTCGTACAGAGGAGAGAGCGTCTTCTGGGAAGACTACGGGTACGTGGGTATCATCCCGATGCTCGTTGCTCTCTATGCCGCCATTCGCTTCTGGCGAAGATGGCACGTCAGGTTCTTCGCGATTACTGCAGTTGTGGCCTATGTGTTTGTTCTGGGACCTCACACGCCGATCTACGAAGGAGCCTTCCACCTCATACCCGGAATGAAGTTCTTCCGATTCCCGACGCGTTTTTTGTTCGTCGTTGACGCGTCGGTCATCGTCCTTGCATCTCTTGGCTTGACGGAGATCTTCAAGAAGCAACGCTCTGACTTGATCGAGATCGGCGCACTTGTGTTGGTTGCAGCGGATTTACTTTTCTTCCAGCTTCGAGAGAACCCGATTGTCGATGCCGCACAGTGGCTCGATCCGCCGGCAACAGTCCGTACGATTTCAGCGGACAAAGCGCTGTTCCGAATTTTTTCGCCGGGCGGATCAGAAACGCACAAGGCTGCGTTTACAGATGCGAGAGGTTGGTCGGGCGACTTGCAGCCATACATCACTCAGCGGGAGTTCATTCAAGTCAGCAGCAACGTTCTCTACGGGCTGTCGAGTGCAGATGGCTACGCGCAACTCACACCAAACTATGTCGTTGACATTTGGGGCGATCAGAACAAGCCGGGCATGATTTACAAGACTGCATCTGTTGTTGACGGACAGTTCATTCCGCAGAGCGCGTTTCTGAATATCATGAACCTGTTCAATGTAAAGTACCTGTTGTCTCCGTGGCCGATCTCGTCGGAGAAACTGAAGAAGCTAGAGACATACTCAGGCGCTCACTTGTACAGAAACGATCACGCGCTGCCTCGTGCATTTCTTGTCGGTCATTATCGTCATGCGCTGTCTTCCGATGCCGCGATCGACATTTTACTGTCTTCGGATTTCGATCCGAGCCGCGAGGCAATTGTCGAACCATCGCTCCATCGCGACACTACTTCAACTGAAGGCGCCGTCGTGTCAGTCGAACGCTATGCGACGAATCGAGTGAACGTGAACGTAGCATCGTCGGATGGCGGAATGCTTGTCTTGTCCGACACGCATTATCCTGGCTGGAAAGCATACATCGATGGAGTAGAATCACCGATTCACAAAGTGAATCTTTCGCAACGCGGCGTTCTCGTCCCGGGCGGCACGCACGAGGTGACGTTTTCGTTCGAGTCGGATTCGATCCGGTGGGGTTTCATTGCGACGATAAGTTCAATCGTGGTGTTGATTATTCTGGGAATGATCGGAGTGAGGAGGAGAGCATGAGGGGCTGGAAGGTTGCACTGCTTGCTGCGGGCAGCGTGATTGCAGGGGCGGTTGTGTTTCTCTACTGGATTTTCTTTGGGCCGAACATCTACGACACGGAGAAGAAGGTTTTCTTCGTCAGCAAGGGACAAACGTGGGATCAGGTGGTTGACTCGCTCGGTTCACAGAACATCGTGCGCAGCAAGGAGTGGTTTGTGTTCGTCACGCGAGTGCTTCATCGCAGCAATCAGGTGTATGTGGGGAAGTATGAGTTCACCAGCGGCATCTCCAACGTCGAGCTGTATAGCATGCTGCGTCAGGGACGCGGGAGAGTTCCGATTGTCGTAACGCTGCGTGAGGGGAGAAGAAGCACGTCGTATGCTCGCGGACTTGCGAAAGCCCTCGGCATCGATTCATCGCGATTCATGCAACTGGTGGACGATCCTGCGTTCGCGCGCACGATGAACATCCCAGCGAAATCACTTGAGGGCTATCTTGCCGCCGATACGTATGAATTCAATTGGCAGACGGATGAAGATGAGATTATCAGGAGGCTTGTTCGGCAAACACAAAAGATTTTTGATGACACAGTGGTTGAGCAAGCCCGTCGGTTGAGAATGTCCATGCACCAGGTACTCACACTTGCCTCGATCATTGAGGGAGAGGTGATCGACACAAACGAGCGCGAAGTGATTTCGGGCGTCTATCACAATCGGTTACGCAGGTCGATGAATCTCCAGGCCGATCCCACAATTCAATACATCATTCCCAACGGTCCGCGGCGCATTTACTACAGCGATCTTCGCATCGCGAGTCCGTACAATACGTACCGCCATCTCGGGTTGCCTCCCGGGCCGATCAGCAATCCGGGTAAGGCGTCAATCCTTGCGGCAGTCAATCCGGCGAAGCATAAGTATGTTTTCTTTGTGGCGAATGGGAAAGGCGGACATTGGTTCGCAAGCAACTATCGCGAACACTTGAGGAACGCAAAGAGGTACAGGCATGAACGAGAGATGCAGATGCGTACGGTGCAGCAACTCTAAGAAGAAAAGGAGCGCCCGGAATTGTTCACTCACCATCACCATCACCCAACCACCCCAACCCACGCCTCGAATTCCGGGACGCCCCAAACTTTCTCACCAAATTGGTATATTGAAGCGTTTCTACTGTAGCTAACTTCTGACAACCCGGCAAAGTTCCATCTGATTGATGATTTCTAAAATATTTTTTTCTACCGCGTCACTCGGTCTTCTGGCGCTGCTGTTGCTGTCCTGTGCCGGACAGATGGGTCCGGAAGGCGGCCCTGTTGACTCGATTCCGCCCACGATCATTCATACCGAACCCGATACGAACCAGGTTCATGTTAACACAGACCAAATTGTGTTGGAGTTCAGCGAGTATGTTGACCGGCGATCTGCGGAAGAGTCCATCTTCATCTCGCCGCCTCTTGGCGAGCTTGAGTTCGATTGGAGCGGGCCTGAGCTTACGATTCTCTTTGCCGATTCCCTCCGCGCCAACAAAACGTATGTCGTGAACGTCGGAACTGACGTGACCGACTTGCGGGCGCGCAACAGAATGGCGCATGGATTTAGTCTGGCGTTTGCCACCGGCGACTCGATTGATCAGGGAATGTTGAAGGGGAAAGTGTTCGATGCAAAGCCTGAAGGCGTGTTGATCTTTGGTTATTCGCTCAACGGCATCTCGTCGGACACTCTCGACCCGGGAAAACTTAAGCCTGACTACATCACGCAAACGGGCAAGGACGGCAATTGGACGCTCTCGAATCTGGCGTGGGGAAGGTATCGATTGTTCGCAGTGCGAGACGAGTATCGCAATCTCCTGTACGACAAGCAGATTGATCAGTTCGGCGTAACGACAGGAGACTTTAGAATCGACTCGGTTCGAGTTGGTGTGAACGACATTTGGTTTCGGCTTTCGCAGGAAGACACGGCGAAACCGTTCGTCACGCGAGTGCAGCCACTGGATCAGAAGCGCATTCAAGTCTCTTTCAGTGAACCTGTGGACACAGTTTCGTTTCGTCGTGCGGACATTTCGATTCAAGATACAGCAACCGGCGCTTCGATCGATATTGTGCTCCGCTCGTTGGACAAGCCCGACTCGTCTGTCGCGACGCTCTTGACAGTTTCGAGGCTCGACAGCGCCGCTGGATATCGATTGATAATCCGGGGTCTCACCGACACGGTTGGAAATGCGATCGACACGTCACATGCGGGCGTGACGTTTGGCGGAACCAACATGATCGATACGTTGAAGCCGTCATTCGCGGTACCTGGAATAAGAGACAGCATCAGAAATGTCGCGCTTGATCAACGCTTCATCCTCCAATTCTCCGAGCCTGTGCAGCCACTGCCGATGAACTCCGCTGTTGAAATCCGGGATAGCAACAGAACGCTCATTGCTTCTGCGTTATCATGGCAGAGCGCTGCGAATCTTCGCGTGACGACGCGAGAACCGCTCGTCCCGAACATGCGTTTCGAGATGCGAATCGTGCTCGACTCGCTGAGTGATTTTTCGGGGAATGGGTATAACGACTCTGTTACAGTCCTTCGGTTCTGGAGTCTCGATTTGAGAACGACGGGAACGATTGACGGCTTCGTGATGGATCCGGATACCACCGATGATCGAGGCGAAATCGTTCTCACGGCAACACAGCTGTACGCGAGTCCGCCGAAGACGCAGAGCCAGCGGCTGAAAGGTCCGGGTGACTTCCACTTTGAACATCTTCCCGAAGGGCGCTATCTGCTTGATTCATTCCGTGACAGAGACTCATCGCGAACATACAGCTTTGGAAAGCCGTATCCGTTTGTTACGTCAGAGCGATTTGTTTTTTTTCCCGACACACTGAAGGTAAGGGCGAGATGGGGAGTTGAGGGTGTGAACGTGATTTACAAATAAGTTATCTCGGCGGGATTTGTTCTTGCGGAGGGACAACTTTCGGATGGATGTTCTTGATAATCTTTTCCGGCACTATCCACGCGTCAGGAAATCCATTCGAGGAAAGAACGGCCGCATAGCTTTCCGCATCCGCACGATTCTGAAAATTACCTGCGCGCAATTTGTATGACGGAGGATCGTAAGCGATGTAGAACCATTCGGTCGGGAATGCCGCCTCAGCCTCCGCTTTCTTCGCATTCGCTTCGTCGATGTTCGTCGTCGAGATCAGTTGCACTCTGAAACCCGGAATGATGATCGGCGCTTCGGTGACAGTCGGCTCGGAAGGAATGGACTTCTGCTCGGTTGCGCGACGCAGTTCCGAAAAGAACACCTTCATGTCAACATCGTAATCCGACGGACGGAACTTTGCCTCAAAGTTCTCCATCTCATTCGATGGCGTCGTGGCAGTCCTCTTCTCCGTTTCCTTCGAAGACCCGCATCCCCACAACATCACGAGCAGTGAAAGAAGAATCTGCCTTACTATTTGTTGATCTCGACAACCCATGCGTCTTTGTATTCGTGAGAATACTCCTGCAGCAAAGTGCCACGAAAGGCAATCGCCTGTTCTTCCGTTTCGAAGAAGCCGACACGCACTTGATACAGTCGCCCGGCAGCGTTATACACGTTCACGACCGGAAGCTGCAATCGCTGTCGCGCCGAAGTCTGGAGGAGGCTCGCATTTTTTGCGTCACGGAATGAGCCAATCTGCACAGTGAACCGAACAACTCCGTCGTCTTGTGCATGTGTAGTTTCTGAACCTGCGGACGCGCCTTGCGCCGTGACGGTGTCGGTACTTGTCTCGAATGTCGTTCGACGAGTCTGGCTGGTCGTATCCGGCGGAGATTCGCGACTTGTCTCATCCGATGGTCCGCAGCCTATCACGCCCAAAAATGCGGCCACCATCGGCAGCAGTATCATAGATCGCACTTAGTATCCTTTCGATGCGGCAACGGATTCCGAGGGCGCTTCTGCGCTAACGATCTTCACGCTTGCGCTTGCGCCAATCCGATCTGCTCCGTGCGCCACCATCGCCAGTGCATCTTCGCGGCTGCGAACACCGCCCGATGCCTTCACTCCCATAGCAGAACCCACCACGCGTCGCATCAGCGCAATATCGCCGACCGTCGCGCCCCCTTTGCTGAATCCCGTTGATGTTTTGACGAAATCCGCTCCCACGCGCTTACAAATCACGCACGCTTTCACTTTCTCTTCATCGCTCAACAGCCCGGTTTCCAGAATCACTTTCGTAAGCACACGGTAGCGCTTGGCTGTACTCACAACTGCGAAGATGTCGTTTTCGACATACTCGAATTCACGCGACTTGAGCATCCCGACGTTGATCACCATGTCCACTTCCTGCGCGCCGTCGCGAATGGCGTGCTCGGTTTCAAATGCCTTCACTGCCGATGTTGTCGCGCCCAGCGGAAAGCCGATCACTGTGCACACTTTCACCTCGGTACCGCGCAGAAGTTTTGCACACACCGACACGTAGCCCGGGTTGATGCACACGCTTGCGAATTTATACTTGCGCGCCTCATCGCAGAGCTTCTCGATCTCTGCGAGTGTTGCCTCCGGCTTCAGCAAAGTATGATCGATCATGCGCGCGAGATCAGGCTCAACGCCTCCTGCCGAGTCAACACCAACGCCGGCAGTTATCCGCTCGGCGCCATTGTGCACGATGTTGCGCACGCCCTCCTTGTTGTGCACGACGCAGAGGTTGTCCGAACAGATTCCATCCTTGCAGCAGAGATGGCCTTTCTGTCCGTGGAGTTTCTCCTGTAGTATTTCGCTGATAATACGATCGATGGTTTCGCGGTTCATCAAGTCACTCAGTTGGAAATTGCGTGTGGCGGGTGTGAGTCCTGAACGCTCGATTCAATATAATGGAAAGATGGGGAGAGGTCAACGAACGAGGAGCATTTTCTTGACCTGCGATGTGTTGTCTGTCGTGAGTTTGTAGAAGTACACACCCGACGGAGCGTCAGTGGATTGCTTGTTGTGCAGGCGACCATCCCAGGTCACAGTAAACTCGCCCGACGGTTTCGTTTCATCCACAAGCGTTGCGACCTCGCGGCCGAGCAGATCGAAGACGGTGAGATTGACCGAGGACCGAAGACCCCCGCCAGGAATGACGAAGCTGATAGCTGTCGATGGATTGAACGGGTTGGGAAAATTCTGAAAGAGCTTTGTCGCGCTTGGCTTCATGCCTGCAATGACGGATGCCATGATGCGATTGTTTCTGTAGAACTGCATCCCGCCTTTTCGATTTCCCACAAACAAATCCTGATCGCCATCTCCATCAACATCAACAAACGTCGGAGAAGTTTGTTGGGTTGGAGAAGTGTTGCCGAATCGATCTGTCCGTCGAACAAACTGCGCGCTGCTTTGCGATCCGATGTTCTCATACAACTCAACACGACCGTCATCTGCGCCGAAGAACAAATCAAAGTCCCCGTCGGCATCGTAGTCAGTGAAGACCGGCGTGATGTACGTGTCCTGTCCGATGGAAATGCCGGCGTATGTTGGCGAGACGAGAGTCAGAAGAAGATTCGAGGCCGAGCCATCGTTTCGGTAGAAACGGATTGCGCCGTTCTTTCCGCCGACGAATAAATCCTTGTCGCCATCGTTGTCGATGTCGGCAAATGCGGGCACGGAATTGTTGAGCACGTCAATGCTATCGGTGACGTAGGGCTGCTGAGCAAACTGAGGACTCTGCGGCAATCCAATGTTGCGAAAGAAGCGCATCCTTCCATTATCGACGCCGGCGAAAAGGTCCTTGTCGCCATCATTATCGACATCCACGAACGTTGGTGAGAAATAGAAACCTGTCGTGAACCTGAGATACGCCGAGTCAACGAGCGAGAATGACGGCGAGGTGCTTGCGCCGATGTTTCTGAAGAAAGCCAGCTCGCCGTTCAGCGATCCCACAAACATGTCGTCGTCGCCGTCCGCATCGATATCGACAAACGCCGGATGCGCGTTCATTCCGACGTCGATTGTCCGGAGGAATTCCTTGGTGACGAGCCTGAGATTGTGAGACGTCGATGTTCCGAGATTTTGGTAGAACCGAAATCCCTGACGCTGCACGATTGCGCCGAGTACGGATGCGAACATGTCGAGATCGCCGTCGGCATCAACATCAACAAAAGAAACCTGATTGAAACCTGTGCTCACAAGCGGGTCGCCTTGCGGGAAATGGGCAGTGAAGCATTCCATGTGGGCCGACTGCTGAGTTCCGATGTTGCGCACCATGAACAGCTCGGTCCAGAAGAGATCGCCGACAAAAAAATCCTGATCGCCATCGGCATCAATGTCAGCGAAGCGATACGCTGCAGCGCCGTGAAGTCGTGGTGACACGAGCGTATTCGCATTTGTCGTGCACGTGTCGCCAAAGATTGCAATGTTCTGCCACGTGCCCGAAGCGTAAGCGTAGCGGGGGAGAGTACGCGTGCCGATATTCTGATAGAAGTTCACCGAGCCGATGATGTTCGCGCTGAAGAGATCGAGATCTCCGTCGTTGTCAATATCCGTGAGCGCCGGAATGCTATTCGAGCCGGCAAACACTTCCTGACCGGACGAATCCAACAACGTTGAGATGAATGGTGAAAAGATTGGCGCTTGAGCTGTTCCCGTGTTGCGATATACTTTCAGACCTGAGAATGCAGAATCCTCCGTGCACAGGTCAATTCGCCCATCGCCATCATAATCCACAAAAAGAAACCAGACGAGAAATCGCGGTAGTGCAATCAATCCATTTTGCATTCTGTAGAGGGGTGAGAACCGCGTGCCTTCGTTACGATAGAAGTCCACGGCCTGATCGATATCAAACACAAACAGATCAAGATCGGCATCGCCATCGATATCGGCGAACTGATGTTGCGGTGAGTTGTACCCGCCGGCAAACGGGAGGGGGATCGGCGTGCCTCCTGCAATCACAGCAAACGGCTCAACTTGTCGCTCGAACGGCTGCGCGAATGCCGGCACGATGGAAAGCAGGAAGAGAATGAACGAAACGAATTGCTTCATGTGGGCAAGAATATCTCTCAATGAACATTGACAACATCAACGGAGAAGATGCTGCGAAAACTCCGGAGATAGCGACGAACACTATTTTACGATGACGAGTTTTCGCGTCTGCGAAAAAGAACCAGCATGCAATCGGTAGAAATACACGCCGCCCGAGATTCTCGATGCGTCCCATTGCGTTGTGTAGGTGCCCGGTTGTTTCACTTCATTTACCAGCGTTGCAACTTCTCTGCCGAGCATGTCGAAGACTTTGAGAGTAACGTGATTGGTATTTGGTCGATGACCCGACCCGTCGGGAATTTGGAATTTGATTGTTGTTGTTGGGTTGAACGGATTGGGATAGTTTTGTTCGAGACAAAACGTTGATGCCACATTTCTTGTTTCCTGGGTTGACGTCGGCCTGTCTTCTCGCAGCGCGAAATCGATACGTGTCGCCGGCGCATTCGTCACCACGACATTCCGCGCGGTATCAGGAACATAGCCGGCTGCACGCGCGATGATTGAGTACGTGCCCGGCAGAAGCAGCCGGTGATAATCGCCGATGGTTGAATCCGAGAAGACCGGAACATTCGCAACATCGATCACATCAACGCGTGCACGCAGCGGCGCTCGAGTCGCGGAATCACGAACGACGCCGCGTATGCCTTTGAGCGCCTCTTCTATGTACGCGAGAAGTGATTCCTTGTTGTTCGTCCAACGTTGCGGCAGAACCGAACCTGGTGGATTCTTCGTGTCCCATAACTCAATTGTCGTTTCGCGACCGCCATGCCACCAGTAGATCCAATCCTGTCTGCCGCCATAGATCGCGTACCACTCGCAGCCATTCGTGATGCCGTTGGTGAATCCACCGTTCATCATGTCGGGATTTGGGTTTGAGTACTTACGCGAAAGATTCACGAACCACAAATCGTCGGGGCAACGCGAGTATGTGCCGCTCGGCGTACCATTGTCCCACGGATAATTCACGACCTGCGCGCCGCCGTGAAAGTTTGCAGAGAGAATGAAGTTGTGCTTCTTCGTGAACTCCATGAACATACGCGTTTCGGTTTGACGTCCCGCGGTAGTGTTCACTGTGTCGTCGATCCGGTCGGGGAAGTTGCGATTCAAATCGTAGCCGTTCGCGTTGTAGCGGCGCGCGTTGCTCACCGTGGTATCGCCGCCCAACCGGTATGCGCCGTCGGGGTTCGCGAGCGGGTTGATCCAGATTTCCATGTTGTCGACGAGGCTCGTTGCGCGCAGACCTTCCGGCGTTTGCTGACCGTATTGCGTGAGCAAGTAGTCGGCGAGCCGAAGCATCAGCACGTAACCCACGAGTTCATCACCGTGCATCGATGATGTGTAGAGGAACTCCGGTTCATCCTCGCCGGCGTTCACGTGGTCTGAGATCTTGAGTGCGAGCAGTTGTCGTCCCTGCACCGAGTAGCCGAACGTATCGAGCTTGCAGATGTTCGGATAGGTTGCCGCGAACTGTCGCATCATCGCAAGATAGCCTTGATACGTCGGGTATCGATCCCACTCAAGAACGTCGCCCGGCGAATCGAACATCTCATGCCGATACTCGGAACCCGGATGCTGAAGTTCGTGCGGTCGGTAGCCGAGATGAAGAAGCGCCTCCCATTCGTTTGCGTTCGCATACGCGAAGACAGTCGTTCCCTTCACTTCATCGATGGAAATGATGCGCGTGAGCACGCCGAGTTCTGATTTTTGAAGTATGGAAAACTTGAAGTAGTGCTCAACGTCCTGAGCAAAGAGGGTTGTAGTGAAAACGAAAAGGGCAATCAACGACAATCTGAACATACAATTCCTGTGAAATTATCTGATGGTGTGTCATGAATCGGCGATTTCACCACCAATCTTGAAAATGTAGGGACGAGGGCATGCCCCGTCCCGTTTCGCAAACAGGGACACGGCATGCCGATGTCCCTACTGTTAGTTGCTACTTTCAGAGCAGTATTTAAGTCAACGAATCAGGAGAAGCTTCTTGGTTTGGGAAAAGTCCCCCGCGTTCAATCTGTACAAATATACTCCACTGGCGAGATTAGTACCATCGAAAACTTTCTCGTAGTTCCCGGGTCCCATTTCCTCGTTCACCACCGTTGCCACTTCTCTGCCGAGCATGTCGAAGACTTTCAGAGTAACGTGATTGGTATTTGGTCGATGACCCGACCCGTCGGGAATTTGGAATTTGAATGTTGTGCTCGGGTTGAACGGGTTCGGATAGTTCTGGTACAGCCGAAATTCACGCGGCGTCTCAACAACTGATCCCACGGCAGTCGGGTCGCCGATGCGCATGAACCGCTGACGCGAGCGCGCGAGGGGAGACCCGTCATTGCCAAACGCCGATGACCCGGGTTGCGGATCTTCTTGAAACACCATGTTCGCGCTTCTGCCTGGATTCCATTTCGACATGCTTGCGTATCGCTCATCAAGCGCCGTTGACTGCGTCAGGTTCTGCGGCGCGGTCCAGGTGCTTCCGCCGTTTGTGGATTGCACAAGAAAGATGTCGGCGTAGTTGAATCCCGCCTGAGAAGTTTCTGCCTTGAACGCTTGGAATGCAATGACGATTGTCGAGCCGGCGAGACCAATTGCCGGATATCCGACTGGATACATATTCACTTGCCGCTTGCGCAACGTATCGATCACGCCGTTCACCGATTCATGCGGAACAGCGAGAACGAATCCTGTACTCTGACTGTAATAGCCGATGCCGGAGAA
>JACRFA010000218.1 GCA_016218065.1 Ignavibacteriota bacterium
AAACAGATTCCGGTAACGCGCCTCCGACGCCTGGATTTCCCGATTCTTGCGGGCAAGAGTTTCGGCGTACATTTCCAGCTCATGCATCTTCTCTTCAAGCTTCTTCACGATGATCGCATGATGGCGCTCCAGAAACATCTGCTCATCCAACAACGCCAACTGCGACGAAGTCTCAGCCGCCATTTGTTGAACATCCGCCAAGTCATCGTGGCCGCCGGCCGCACCGTATGTTTTGCGTGCAAGCGTGTTCACAGCCTGCACAAGCGTCGAGAGCCCGTCGTACTTCATCACATACGCATCGACCCCGATACTCTTGGCAAACATCTGGTCTTCGACATCAACGTAGTTGCCGGTGTAGATGATGAAGGGAATGCTCGCAAGTCCGGGAGATTGCTTCATGACTTTGCAGAGTTGGAATCCATCGATGGAGGGCATCATCGCATCGGCAACAACCAAGTGGAACAACTCAGCATTCAGTCGCTCCAATGCTTCTGCCCCCGACGTCACCGAGGCGGTACCATACCCCTGATCGGTCAGGACTTCTTCAAGTAACGAGAGATTTTCCATGATGTCGTCGACAAGCAAGACGCGCAATTGCTTCGACGTGGGAAGGCTTCTTTCAACTGTAGATGTGCTCGATGTGAGTTCCATTGATTATCTTTAGACAGTTGGATGGTTTATTTTGTGCATGCAAATGTACAATAGTTATCATGTGGCGACAATACGAGGTACCACGTATTATCGTTTCGATGATCACGTAATTATGAGCAGAGAGAGGGCTTAGCGGGTGTGCATTAGTGTGTGGATAGATACAAGCGAGGAAAACGCGGGCAGGTCAAAAGAAAAACTGCGAGGGAACCGCTGAGCAGGTCAGTGTGGAATGATCGTGATGCCGTTCTTGATGGCGTAGTTCACCAATCCCGCCGTGTCATGAATGTCAAGCTTCTTCATGATGTTGTTGCGATGCGTATCGACAGTGCGTACGCTGATGCTCAAGCGCAGCGCAATCTGTTGGTGAAGATGTCCTTCTGCGATCAACTGAAGAATTTCTCGTTCGCGGGTAGTGAGCGCCCGGAACGACTTGGCCGGGTCAAGTGATGATGAACTGCGGTTGAGGTAACCTTCAACGATAACTTTCGAAACCGAGGGACTGAAGAACGCCTGGCCGTTGTACACTGAACGTATTGCGGCGTAGAGATCTTCGAGGAACGTTGTCTTGAGCACGTAGCCATTCGCCCCGCTTTGCACGACCTGAAGTATGTACTCATCATTGTCGTAGCCGGAGAGAATAAGGACACGCGTTTGGGGGACTTGCTTCTTGATCTGCCTGGTGGCCTCCAACCCATTCAGCACCGGCATACCAATATCCATCAACACAACATCAGGCTTCAATTGAATCGTCAGGTCAACGGCGTCGCGGCCGTTTTCTGCTTCGGCTACAGTGTGGAAATCCTCGTTGAGCGCGAGCAATGAAGCTATGCCATGCCGAACAATCGTGTGATCGTCGGCGATGAGTACGGTGATTTTCTTCTGAGGTTCCAAAGTCGGTCAGAGTGATGTGTAAGCCCGTGGAAAATATACGAAAACAGATGGGAAAAACAATCAGAATCTTACGGTTGTGCGCTCCGCTACACCTCCCAAATCTTACTTGTCGTCGCCGGATTTGCCTCTCAATTGGCGAAGCAGGCCTTCCACGACCTTTTCCGCAACTTCTTTGGAGTTGTAGAAGCCGCTCTCGATTCTCGAGTTGATCGCTTTCAGTTTGGCAAGCTCATCAGTCGCGAGGCGCTGCTTGGCCTCTTCGGATAACTCAACCCTATCCTTCAGGTCAACGAGTCTTTCCTTGGACTCCTTCGCCTTCTTATTTCCACCGCCCGACGGCGCGACTGGAGACGGTCCTGAGCCGATCTTATCTACTGACATGAATTCCCCTAACGTGAATAGGCGAGAAGTCGCCTTTGGTTTTGGGCAAGCTCAATCTTGCCCGAGATCTCCGCCTTTTTTCTACCGAACAAAGTAATCAATTCCTGGTCAACTTGTTTCAACGAATCAAACAGCTGACGAAGCTCATCAGCGCCCGGTCGCTTGGCGGCACAATGCTTTGCGACCAACACGGACTGCTTCGCGAGCAGCGATTCGCGCTCATCGAGCTGACGTGTTGCACTGGCAAAATCTTCGTGCTCAACACTTGCGCAGAGCGCTCTGGTTACCTCAACGAGCGCTTCAAGCACCGATTGCATCGTCTCGTCGTGCGAGTTCATTATGCATTCTCGTCAACTAGAATTCCGAGCAATTTGGTCAAGCGCGAAGCAATACGCAGCGCATCCTCTGCCGGTATCTGGCGAATGACCTCCTGCGTCTTGCTGTTCACAATCTTCAGAACCATCGTGTCAGTCTCTTTATCGACGGAAAAATTCAGTTCTGTATGCATCGCCTGAAGATTCTCGTTGATCTCATTGACCACCTTCTCGATGTCCTTCTGCGATACCTGTTGTTGCTTCTGCGTCGCCTCCTCTTTGGGAGGTGCCGCAGTCTTCTCAGGCTGTTGTGCAGCCGGTCGGGCTGCCGCAGGTTGGAAGAACGATGCTGGCTGCGTTGGTTCTGGTGTTAGATTAACTAGTGACATGGTCACATCTCCCGGCTTCCTAGCCGTATAATTGTGTGAGTAAACTATTTATCGATTGAGACTGCAGCGAGATCCTTGTCATAGCACTGTACAATGATTCGTACTGCTTTCGGAACGACGCCACCTTCAGATCAATCTGTGCGTTGGTGCGCGTCAACGACGTTGTGATATTTGCCAGTTGATTGCTGGCGCCATCCTGAGCAATCTGAATCTGGCCGCCGGACGCGGTGAACGATTCAATCAACGTATTCAACTGTCCGGCCAGGCCGTTTGATGAATTAAAGAGATCTGCGATCTTGGTGACGTTGCTCGCGAGTGCCTCATCGAATTTTGTTGTGTCGCTGAGCGTCAAGGTTCCGTCGGAATTTGTTTTGATTCCAATCTCAGCAAGCAACGTCGGATTTCCCGCCGTAACCGAAGTAACGCTGCTCGCTATGATCGTTCGCATGTTGATCCTCAGCGTCTTGAAGACCTGATCGCTCGCGAGAATTTCCCGAGTCTTGTTATCAGGGTTCACCGAAGTCTTCGACGTCAGATAGCTGAGCGCATCATTGTACTTCGTGATGAACTCCTGAATCGTCGATTTGATTGCGGACTTGTCCGAGCTGACAGTCAACGTCACGGGCGTATCGGTCGGCAGTTGAACGCCTTTCAGCTCCAATGTAATGCCCGTCAGAACATCGCTCACGGAATTCGATCCACGAACGATATCGATGCCGTCGAGCTTGAACTTCGAATCCAGAAGCGACGTCGAAGCGAAGAGATATCCTCCCTCAGTCGCAGTCGATCCGGTTCGTCCCGAAATGACAGAAGCGCCGAGACCGATCGAGTTCAGAACTGTGCCGGTCACGTCGGCCATGCTCACGGCCTGCGCTGAGCCTGACGACTTGCTGGTGAACACGAGTCTGCTTGTGCCGCTCGTATCCGAGACGACTGAAGCAGTGACGCTCGCACTCGATGCATTGATTGCGGTTGCCATACTGCTCAGGACTGTGCTATTCGAGTCTCCGTCAGCAATGCTGAAGTCCACGTTCACCGTCGAGCCGTTAACGGTCAGACTGATTCTCTTCGAACCTGCGCCTTCCGTCGCGGCGATCGTGGTTGCCGAACTCGTCATCTGCGACGAGATGACTTTGTCCGCCTTCGCAAGCTGCGTCACCAGCAACGAATGTGTTCCCGCCGAGGCCGTCGATGTTGCAGCGCCGGTGACAACGCTCGAAAGAGAACTTTCGAACGCGTACGTGCTGAACTTCGACGTGGTGCCCGTCTTCTTCATATCTTTCGCTAGCGTGTTCAGTGCGTTCAGCTTCGACTTGAGATCGGACAGGACCGTCGTCCGCGCATTCAGCGACGTTTGCCTGTTCTTCAATATCGTTACGGGATTACTGATGCTGTAACGGTACTGCGATACAAGCGACTCGATCTGCTGATTTGTTGCTGTGCTGATTGTCGGCATGACGGTTACCTTTTGATCTTACCTATAACTTGAACGCCTCGCCCCACGCGGAGCGCAGCTCTTCCAGAACTTCGATGGCATCAGAGGATCTTCCCTGACGCAGACAGTGTTTAGCGTACTGATACAGACGATACAGATTCAACGAAATTTCCTGGTATTCAAAATTCAACGCAGTGATCAACTCATTGATCGCTCTGGTTGCTAAATGGCTATCATCTTTCTTGATTGCCTGGATCGCAACGGCATACAACCGATGAATAACTTCAACGGGGGAAAGGTTCATCATTTGCTCGTTGCGATACGTGTTCAGAGCTGAGTTCACTCTCATCCCTGCATACGCCCGGTCAATGATGGGCACCGTAGTTTGCTGAGCTGCTTGCATTCTCTCTTCGTCTATGAGTTAATAGAATCGTCATCTGCATTTAAGTGGAAGGAGGGCGCCTTACGGGGCGCCGCTCCTCCTGACCTTCAGATCACCGTTTCGTTATCGAAACAATGACAGGAAGACCTGCGGCGAGGAATTCGCCTGCGCCAACATCGAAGTCGATGTTTGCTGCAGAATCTGGAGCTTTGCCGCTCTGATCTGCTCCTTCGCAATGTCGGCATCGAAGATACGACTCTTTGCCGACTCGGTATTCGTGATCGCCGTGTTCAGGTTTGCCTCTTTTGCTGACAACCTGTTCAGCGACGAACCAATCGTACCGATTGCCGTGTTGACCGTCACGAGACCGGCATCCACCGTCAAGCTGGACACGTTGGCAGACGAAACACTGCCTGCTGCTGTACCAAGCAACGCTGTGGACGAAACACTGGAGCTGAACGCAACCGAGAAGGTTTCCGTGCTACCTTCACCAACCTGGAAGTTCTGCGAGTAGGTGCTGCTCAGGAGCTGCACACCGTTGAACTTCGTAGTCGAGACGATGTCATCGATTTCCGTCGCGAGCGCGCTGATCTCTGTTGCAATAGCGTTCTTCTCATCGGCGCCGAATGCACCGTTGATGAAACGTGTTTGCTTCTCTTTGACCTGCACGAGAAGATCGGCAACCTTCTGATATGCGCCTTCGGCAACACCGTACGTCGACTGCGCGTCGCCCACGTTGTCCAGTGCAGAATTCATCGAGCGAATGCGACCTTCCATTTTCTTGGAGATCACATAACCCGACGGATCGTCTGCAGCTGAGTTGATGCGTTTGCCCGTCGACAAACGTTCTTGAGCCATACCGAGATCGCGGTTGATCGAGTTCAACGCTGTGAGAGCGTTCATCGCCGCAATGTTGGTATTTATTCTTGCGCCACTGGTTAATGGCATAACTACCTCCGTGTAGTTTGGTGTTTAGTGCTTCGGGCATCCTGCCCTTTGTTTGGAGCAGTCAACTGCTCTATTACTGTTATCGGAGGCAAGTTCGTTTTCTTTAGCTGATGGAAACTCTTCTGCCCATCCTTGAGGCTCCCACCGCCAAATCCGCTCGGATTTGAGGATACGCCCCGTCGCCATCGTGAGTTGAGTGAGCATAATCATGCAGCAAGCGAACAATGTCAAGACATAAAAAGAAAGGGGAGGTACCCTTTCAGATACTCCCCTCCCGCGGTTCAGGCTCGAGTATATTACTTGAACAACGACAAGAACACCTGCGGAGCCGAATTCGCCTGAGCGAGCATTGACGTTGATGTTTGCTGGAGTATCTGAAGCTTTGCAGCCTTGATCTGCTCTTTTGCAATATCAGCATCGAAGATTCGGCTCTTGGCCGACTCCGTGTTCGAGATAGCAGTGTTCAGGTTCGCTTCCTTCGCCGAAAGTCTGTTCAGCGACGAGCCAATTGTGCCAATGGCAGAGTTCACTGTCACCAAGCCGGTGTCCACAGTAAGACTGGAGACATTGGTTGATGAAATGCTTCCCGCTGCGGTACCCAGCAGCACGGCCGACGAAACACTGGCACCGAACGCTACGGTGAACGTTTCAGTTGCCCCTTCGCCCACCTGGAAGTTCTGCGAGTATGTGCTGCTCAACAGCTGCACACCGTTGAACTTACTGTACGAAACGATGTCATCGATTTCCGATGCCAGCGCGCGGATCTCAGTTGAGATCGCGTTCTTCTCATCGTCACCGAATGCGCCATTGATGAAGCGTGCTTGCTTCTCCTTCACCTGCACCAAAAGATCCGCAATCTTCTGATACGCACCCTCCGCAACGCCGAACATGGACTGGGCATCGCCAACGTTATCGAGGGCTGACGCCATCGCGCGAACACGTCCTTCCATCTTTTTGGAAATCACGTATCCTGATGGATCATCCGCCGATGAATTGATGCGCCGGCCTGTTGAAAGACGTTCCTGGTGCAATCCGAGACCGCGATTGATGTCTGAAAGAGCATTCAGCGCGTTCATGGCTGCAATATTTGTGTTGATCCTAGCACCACCTGTTGATGGCATACCTACCTCCTTGTAGTTTTATGGTTGATTGGGCATCCTTGCCCGCTCGTAATTGAGCTTGTTAGTTAACGTGCTCTGTAGATATTATCGGCGTTTGAAAAAATTTCTTCATAAAAAGTAGGAACTACAATCCCTTGATGCTGAGGGACTTAGAGGCGGCTCAAGAATTTTTTTCAAGAGATGAAGGGAGATTTGAAGAAACGCTATGGCCGAAAGGAAGAATCGTCAAAGACATGCGCGCAGATTTTTTTTGGTGGGCCTGCCGATCGTCATCCCCGTCAACACAGCAGACTATGGCGCGAAGCGTGACAGGGTACCTCGGCGCATAGGATAGTCGCCTCCCCCGCACAAGCTAGCAGGATTAACGATCAATGGTCAATAGCCAATGGTCAATGGTCAACAAAAAAGGAGGCCACCCTCGCGAGGGACCTCCTTCCTTCACCCAACAACAAACTACCGGAAGAGCGACAAGAACACTTGAGGCGATGAGTTCGCCTGCGCGAGCATTGCCGTCGAAGTCTGCTGCAAGATTTGCATCTTCGCAGCTCTGATCTGCTCCTTCGCAATGTCCGAGTCAAGAATGCGGCTCTTCGCAGCCTCAGTATTCGTGATGGCTGTGTTCAAGTTTGCCTCCTTTGCCGAGAGACGATTGAGCGATGCACCAATACTGCCGATGCCGGTGTTGACTGATTGCAGCCCCGTATCGACCGTTAGGCTTGAAACGTTGGCTGAGGTAATGCTTCCTGCCGCGGTGCCAAGCAACGCCGTCGATGATACGCTCGTCGAGAATGCAACGCCGAACGTTTCGGAGCTGCCTTCGCCGACCTGGAAGTTTTGTGAATAGGTGCTGCTCAACAGCGACACACCGTTGAACTTCGTCGCGGTCACGATGTCGTCGATTTCCGATGCGAGCGCCGAGATCTCCGTTGAGATAGCGTTCTTCTCATCCGCACCCATCGCGCCGTTCACAAAGCGTGTTTGTTTCTCCTTGACTTGCACCAGAAGATCGGCAACCTTCTGGTACGCGCCTTCGGCTACTCCATACACGCTCTGCGCATCGCCGACGTTGTCGAGTGCAGAGTTCATCGAACGGATGCGGCCTTCCATCTTCTTGGAAATCACATATCCCGACGGGTCGTCTGCCGCCGAGTTGATACGTTTGCCTGTCGACAAACGTTCCTGAGCCATACCGAGATCGCGGTTGATCGAGTTCAGTGCAGCAAGAGAATTCATTGCCGCGATATTGGTATTGATTCTCGCCCCACTCGCGAGTGCCATACTTACCTCCATGTAAGAACAGTTGGAAAATGCGGGCTTCCTGCCCTTGAGTTATGCCGGAACAACTGTGCGCGGTTGCTCCGTCTCTGCCATGATGCAAGAGATATGCCTTCTTTGGAGGAAGAGAGATGGGAAACTCAGACGTGTGAGAGCTTCGCAGC
>JACRFA010000219.1 GCA_016218065.1 Ignavibacteriota bacterium
AAGGTTTGGCCGCACTCGACAGAGCAAACGAAGCAGCGAAAATGGCCGGCTTGAAAACGATGACAATGAAAGAAATCACCCGGGAGATCAAGGCATATCGTCGTGAAAAACGTCGTCGTTGATACAAACGTGATCGTGTCGGGATTGATTGGGAAAGGAAAACCACGTCAAATTCTCGACATGATTCTGCTTCGACGGTTGAATGCATGTTACAGTTCTGAAATGTACGATGAATATGAGGGGGTTCTACGGCGAAGAAAATTCACAAAGTACACGGGATTTGAACTGGAGGCGGCAGACTTTCTTCTGGTGCTTCGGGAGAGCGGCGCCATTGTTTTGCCACAGGCTTCCTGTCGGGTGTGCTCTGATCCTGACGACGATGCGTTTCTCGATGCCGCTATTGCCGGTGGAGCGCAGTATTTAATCACAGGCAACAAAAAACATTTCCCCCTCCACTCCTTTCGTGGCATTCGCATCGTGTCGCCCTCCGAGTTTCTCTCTCTCATAAAATGATCCGTCCCAAACAATCCCTCGGACAAAATTTTCTACGCGACGACAACATCGTCCGCAAGATCGTCGCCGCCGTGAACCCACAGCCTGACGATGCACTGCTTGAGATTGGTCCGGGCGAAGGAGCGCTGACGAAGTTTCTTGCGCCGCGTGTCGAGAGGCTGATTGTGGTGGATGTTGATCGGCGGGTGATCGAGCGGATGAACGAGTTGTATCCGCATGGCGAAGTGGAGAGTGTTCATCGCGATTTTCTTGAAATCGATTTTACTGAAATCCTTGAACGACGCCAGGCAAGCGCACTTCGCATCGTGGGGAACATTCCCTACAACATCACGTCGCCGATACTCTTTCACATTCTCGATCACCGGCAGCATGTGAGCGATGCGACGCTGATGATGCAGAGGGAGGTCGCCCGTCGCCTTGTTGCGAAGCCGAACACAAAAGAGTATGGCATCCTTGCCGTCTTCTCTCAACTCTTTGCCGATGTCGAGCTGTTGTTCGATGTGTCACCGAGCTGTTTCTTCCCGGCTCCGAAAGTTACATCATCAGTCGTGCAGTTGAAGATGTTGAAGCAGCCGCGGTTTGCGCTTCGCGATGAGCCACAGTTTCGCGCAATGGTGCGCGCCATCTTCGGCAAGCGGCGCAAGACGCTGCGTAACTCGCTCAGCTACTTTGTCGATCCTGTTCCCGACCTACCGCCGCGTTTTGATTTGAGCAAGCGCCCCGAAGCGTTATCGATTGAAGAGCTGGTGGAGTTGGGGAATGCGATATGAATCTCCCCGACCGCGATCACGCTCGCAGAATTGTCAGAAGCTTTCGGCGGAAGGACATGCTTCTTCCCGTGATCATTGTCCTGCTCACGGGCGCGCACTGGTTGATTCTCGTGTTTCGGCTGCCCGTGTTCACGTCACTTCCGTATTGGTTCTTCCCCTTTTACGGACAACGATTGCATGTCGGTTGGATTGTTGCGGCAACGGCGGCGCTCGTGGCGGCAGTGGCAACAAGCTTTAGTCGAGCGAGACCGTTCGTCAAAGTGTTGCTGCTGATTATGTTCGGAGCGTGCATTCAGTTCACGATCAATTTTTCTCAGGGAAATGGTCTGGCTGGAATTCGCGACCGGATTGTGCATACAGGTCACGCGGAGTTTGCAACACTGGCAGTTCATCAAGCCGGCATGCTCGATGTCGCACTCAACTATGAAGCGAAGGTGCAGGCCGGCGAACTGGGAAGGTACGCTCCATCGAAACCGCCGGGGACACTGCTGCTCTACATGATGTTCGAGAGATTCGCCAACATGCGCGAGGGCGATATCTCCGCTGCGCAGCGGCTTGAAAATCTGAGGACGTTCGCGAGCATCACGTGGCCATTCGTAAGCTATCTGGTGCTCATTCCCCTCTGGATGTTGGGACGATCGTTGATTGGCGAGCAGCGCGCAGTCGGAGCGTGCTTGCTGTACCTGACTATTCCTTCCGTCAATCTCATCACGCTGCATCTCGATCAAGTTGTGTTTCCATTGATGGCGATTGTTCCCGTGGCGCTGCTTCGTGCTTCATGCGATCGTAGAAGTCCTGCGCTCGCTGTTGTGAGCGGCGTTATGCTCTACGCGGCAGGATTTCTTTCCTTTGCTCTGATCGTCGTGGCGGTCGTGATGATGACGTTGCTGTTGATCTCCTTCGTTCAAAAGCCGACCGGCAACGCGCGTCCGATGCTGATGTTTTCCATCGCGGCATTAGCGGGCGTCGGTGTGTCCGATATCGTGATGAGATTACTGTTGGACTACGACATCGTGACGCGTTTCATCAACGCATCGCAGCACCACGCAATGTCCAAAGGATGGGAGGGTGGGCTGGCCCTCGTAGCGACTGCAGGCTTGACGAATGTTGTTGAGTTCGCGGTCTGGATTGGCCTTCCTGTAAGTCTTCTCTTTGTCGTGGCTGCAGTCTCTTCTGCAAAAAGAATTCTCAGCGTGAAGAGAATCGAGTCGGAAACCGGTTTTGCCCTCTCGCTCGTCGCAGTCTTCCTTCTACTGCTGGTGTTCGGGCGGACAAAGGCGGAGACTGCGCGACTCTGGATGTTCCTCATTCCGTTCATCTGCGTTGTTGCTTCAGGCGTCATTCACAAACGAGAAGTGTTGCTCGCAACCAGATGGCCGGTCTTTATGAGCCTTGTTGTTGCGCTTGAGATCGTTACAACCTGCCTTACGCTTCGGTTTCAGAATTTTTTCTGAGTTCCGGGAGCGATCAACGGTCATGTCGGTCTTTTATCCCACTCGGTGAATGCGTATATTTCTTCCAGCAAATTTTACCACACGAACCCGGACCGAATGCAGTTCACCAAAATCAGCAAGTATCTCCACTCAGCAGATCTGCTGTTCATCGGGTTCAACCTCATTCTTTCGTGCATCAATATTCTCTTCGCGAAGCGCATTCCGTATTGGTGGATCATCGTGGCGACGAACTTTCTCGGCTCGTCGCTGATTTGCGTGATGGCGTATCTGCGCCACACCACCGGATGGAAACCGCTCCGTTTGTTGCATGATTGGTACGTTCCGGTCGCGACGTTCTTCTCGTTCAAGGCGCTCTATTTCATGATCAAGCCGATTCACGGCGGCAAGGATTACGACGACGTGCTGATTGCCATCGATCGCTGGTTGTTTGGCGTTGACCCGACCGTGTGGATTGCGCAGTTCGCTCAGCCGTGGCTCACGGAGATTCTCCAGATCGCGTACACCATGTTCTATCTTCTCTTTCTGCTGCTCGGCTACGAACTCTATCGCCGGCACAATCTCGATCTGTTTCACTACTTCATGTTCACCTGCGTGTACGGATTTTTTCTTTCGTACCTCGGATACTTTTTGCTGCCGGCGGTGGGGCCGCGCTTCACGCTGCATGATTTCGCGTCAGTCAGTCGTGAGCTGCCCGGCGTGTGGTTGACGGAGTACATGCGTTGGTTTGTCAACTCGGGCGAATCGATTCCGGCGGGAGTCTCGACTGCCGAAGCCATCAGTCACACGCAGCGCGATGTGTTTCCCAGCGGTCATACGATGATGACGTTGGTGGTGATGTGGTTGAGCGCGAAGTTCAAGGTCAGAGCCAGATGGTTTGTCTATATTACCGGCGTTCTACTCATCATTGCCACCGTGTATCAGCGCTATCATTATGTGATTGACTTGATCGCCGGGGCTGCGTTTGCTGTGTTGTGCATCGGTACGTCTGCGCGGCTCTATAGCTATATCAAGGACCGCTTTCAGACGATGGAGAGCCGCTTCCCGACGGCGGTGCACGAGTTGCCGCGTTGATATTCCACGACCGAATCCGTAAGTTTCAGTGAGGCCCGTTCTTTCTGCATGGCAGTACAATCATCAATAGCAAACATCTTCATCGATCTGATCCCCGACATGTGCTTCGTGGTGTCGGCGGAACGGATCGTGCTTGCGTACAACCAGCGGGCGCGTGAGTTGTTGGGCCTGCCCGATGTTCCCACCGGCGAGATTCACTTCTCTGATTTGTTGACGGAAGATTCGCAGCGACCGCTGCTCGCGGTTTTCCGCTCGGACGAACCTCTGCGCGAAGCCGAAGTGCATTTCAAAGCGCATGAGGGAACCGTTATCGACGCGGTTCTCTTCATCAAAAAAATCGCGGGACCGCAAACCGAGTTTCTCTACGTGATTGCCCGCGACATCTCGGAAACCAAGCGGAAAGATCTCGACCTGCTGCGCTTCTCGAATGTTGTGCACTACACCGTCAACCCGATTCAGATTACCGATGCCAGGGGAAAAATGGTGTATGTGAATCCGGCGTTCGAAAAAACAACCGGCTACACGCGTGAAGAACTGATCGGTCAAAACCCCAACGTCGTTTCGAGCAAGAAGTATGGCCGCGAGTTTTGGTCAAAAGTGTGGGCGAAGATCACCAAGGGCGAAATCTGGGAGGGCGAGATTGAGAATAGGAAGCGCGACGGCTCGCCGATGTACACGCAGGTGATTATCTCGCCCATCGTCAACGCCGAAGGAAAAGTCGTCGGGTACCTCGGCTCGCACCGCGACATTTCTGAACAGCGCCAACTCGAGCAGCAGCTCATGCACTCGCAGAAAATGGAGAGCATGGGAACGCTCGCCGCGGGCATCGCGCACGAAGTCGGCAATCCGCTCACGTCGATTTCGTCCATCGTGCAGGTTGTGCAGCGCACGATCACCGACGATTTTGCGAAAGAGAAACTCAGCCTTGTGCAGTCGCAGGTGCACCGCATCACGAAGATTATTCGCGATCTCGTGGACTTCTCCCGCCCGTCAAACTATCAGTTGCAGCCGACAAACATCGTGAACAATCTGAAAGAGGCGGTCGAGATTGTGAAGATGGCGAAGAAGGCGCGGAACGTGAAGTTCAACATCCGTGTTGATGACGAGGCGCCGCTGCTCTCGCTTGTGCCCGACCAGATCTCCCAGGTGTTCATCAATATTCTGCTCAACGGCGTGGATGCCATGGAGGGCCGGGAAGGGAAGATCGACATCGTTGTCAACAAGGATGCGTCGCACGTGCGCATCGCGCTGACGGATAACGGCTGCGGCATTTCCGAAGAGCATCTGCAGAAAATTGGCGAGCCATTTTTCACGACAAAGCCTGTCGGACAGGGAACCGGCCTGGGTCTCTGGGTGAGTCAGGGAATCATCAGAAGTTTCCGCGGCGACGTGAGGCTGAAGAGTGTACGAGGACAAGGAACAACGTTCACAATTATTCTACCACTGAATTCCAGGGAGGAGAATGTCTGAGTCAATCTTGATTGTTGACGACGAAGAGATCATCCGCGACTCGGTCTCATTCGTGTTGAAGAAGGAAGGTTTCAGCGTTCAGGAAGCAGAGAACGGCAAGGTTGCGCTCGAATATGTGAAGGAGCGGTCGTTCGATCTCGTCATCACGGATATCGAGATGCCGGAGATGAAGGGCATTGAGCTGCTCGATCACATCACACACATCAGTCCCGAAACGCTCGTGGTGGTGATCACGGCGTACGGCTCGATCGAGACGGCGATTGCCGCGCTGCGCAAAGGCGCGGTCGATTACATTCTCAAGCCGCTGGAGTTCGACGAGCTGCTGATGAAATCGCGGCGCCTCCTGGGCGAACGCCGCTTGCGGATGGAAAACAAATTGCTGCGCGGCGAACTGCACAGGCAATACGACTTCACGAACATCATCGGCAAAAGCCCGGCGATGCAGCATGTGTTCGACACGATCAAGAAGGTGGCGCAAACCGACGGCACCGTGTTGATCAACGGAAAGAGCGGCACGGGGAAGGAGCTTGTCGCGCGGGCGATTCACTTCAACAGCAAGCGCAAAGACAATCCGTTTATCGCGGTGAACTGCGGCGCAATCGTCGAGAATCTGTTCGAGAGCGAATTGTTCGGGCACAAGAGGGGGGCATTCACCGGCGCCTCGATGGACCGAGTTGGGTACTTCAAGGCGGCAGATGGCGGCTCGATCTTTCTTGATGAGGTGAGCGAGATTCCCCTCCATTTGCAAGTAAAACTCTTGCGCGCCATCGAGTTGAAGGAGATCACTCCTGTCGGAACGTCGCACCCGATTCCTGTGGATGTGCGCATCATCGCCTCGACGAATCGCAATCTCGAAAAATTTGTGCAGGAGGGAAAGTATCGCGAAGATCTGTTCTACCGGCTGAACGTTGTCGGTCTCGATCTGCCGCAGCTCAGTGACCGGAGCGAAGACATACCGCTGCTGATCCAACACTTCATTGTGAAGTACGCGACGCAGATGAACAAAGACGTGAAGGGAATGGACAACGAGGCGATGAAAGTTCTTCTCTCGCATAACTGGAAAGGTGAAGTCCGGGAGCTGGAGAACGTCATCGAGCGCGCGGTGATTTTCTCCGAGGGTCGTCTCATCACGCGGAAGGAGCTTCCTCCGTTCTTCGGCGAGACGGAAGGGATGTACTCGTTTGGCTCAAACAAGACATTGAAGGAGGCAGTCGCCGATTTCGAACGCGAGTACATATCGCACATGCTTCGTGTTCATCCGAACAAAGAAGACCTCGCCAAGGCGCTCAACATCAGCTTGTCGAGTCTCTATCGGAAGATCGAGGAACTGAATATCAGCACGCAGTCGTAGCAATCGGCGGGCGAGATCGGGTCCGCCCGCCGCTCTTTCATCACACCGTCGCGTCGTGATAGACATCCCTGCCCGGGTCGCACAATCTCTCACGCCATATCTACTTACTGCATTTTCAGCTTCTCAGAGTTGAGAATTTATACACCCGCCCATTCCCACAAATCGGAAAGCAATCTTCTCGCACCGCCACGCGAATTTCGATTCCCATTGATTTATGCCATTCAAGGCATTCTTCGTTGCTGAGCCGCGGAGTTCATTTGGCACGTATGTTGAAAAAAATAAGAGCATTGCACAACCTCGACGATCAGCAAACTCGATGGTATATCTGAAAAAAATACTCATCACAACAGACCTGTCGGAACATTCCGCGGCAGCGTTCGAGCATGCGTTCTCGCTCGGCTTGCTGTACGCGTCGAAGATGTTCGTGCTTCACGTTGTTGAGGAAGCACACGCGCGGTTTCGTTTGCCCGGTCATGAAGAAGACGTGCAGCAGCAGAGCACGCGCCTTGAAGCGGAAGGGCTTGTGAAGCTGAATCAGTTTGTGCTGAGCCACGTCGGGACGGAAAGAAAGATTCACCCGATTGTACGGATAGGAATTCCCGAGCGCGAGATCCTGAGCTTTGCCGAAGAGGAAGGACTTGATCTTGTCGTGATGGCAACGCATGGCTGGACAGGGTTGAAGCATATTGTGCTGGGCAGTGTGGCCGAGAAAGTTGTACGCCATTCATCTGTTCCGGTGTTGACGGTGAAACCAAAGCCCATGCAGGAACCGGTCGTTCGACGCGAAGATGTCGAATCAGAACTGCATTTGAAGTGATTGAGAGTGAGTGAGATTCTGTAATGGCGCTTGAGCAAGATAAACAACCCAATTCGACGGAGAACGAAGTCCAGACGATGGACGATCGGAAGAATACCATTCTCATCTACAGTCCCGATTTGAATTTCTGCTTCAGCCTTTCCATGCTGTTTCAGGATCGGTACAACGTGATTACGACAACGAATTCCTCGATGCTCGATTCATTCGTCGCCCACTACTCTGCGAACTTGCTGATCGTCGATGCGGCGCCGTCAGAGAAAATGCTTAGCCGTGTTCATGCGTTGAAAGAACTGAACAGGCGTCTCCCGATCATCATGCTGTATGTGTTCAACCCCAAAGAAGCTCCGCTTGATCGCGCTGTTCGGAAAGAAGTGGACGCCGTGTTCTACAAGCCCTTCGACCTCGCCGCGGTCTCCAAACGGATCAACGAGCTGCTGCCCACAACCGCGAGCGTCTAGAGCTAGGTACACCCCTCCGTACCGACAGGTTTCCCGCAAATGATAAAAACTCTCATTTTTTGGAAAAGAAGTGGCTCCAGTCCGTATCTCTGTGGGGAAATTCAACAAATTCGATATCACTCATTGGCATGTCAATTGACCGATTTGCTGTGTTTCCTCAGCTCTAATAGATAGAATCGGTCAATCAGAATGCCCAAGACATTGAGAAGATTTTCAGTCGGATTAGTCGTCGTTGCAATTGCCGCGCTCTTCCATTCGAGCAGCTACTCGCAAGACAACGCAACCTGCCTCGGTTGTCACTCGGAACAATCGATGACGATGACAAAGAAGGGGAAGACCCTCTCGCTGTTTGTCGATACAAAACGATTTGGCAAATCGGCGCATGCCGAACTCGAGTGCATTGCCTGCCACGACGGCTTCAAGGCGGATGAGTTGCCACACGCAAAGCGCATCAAGCCGGTCGACTGCACAACCTGCCATGCCGATGCAAAGTTCTCGAACTATCGCGAGAGCGTTCATGGCAAGATGGGCGGAACATGCGCTGACTGTCATTCGACTCATGCAATTCAGAAAGTCAGTGACAAGGGATCAGCCGACAGAAAAGAATTCGCTTCGCTGGTGTGCGCGAAGTGTCACGCGGCGATTGACGCAAAGTTCCAGAAGTCTGATCACGGTGTTGCGCTGCACAGCGGTGTGAAAGGCGCGCCAAGCTGCATCGATTGTCATGGCGAACATGAAGTCCGCACGCCGATGGCGGAAGGCGCTCCGACAAGTCGCAAGAACGAAGCCGACATGTGCCTGAGCTGCCATCAGGATCGGGCGGATGTTCGCATGCGCGTCGGACCGTCGGCGGGATTCATCGCGAGCTACGAAAACAGTGTGCACGCGAAGGCGGTGAAGGAAGGCAATGAAGGCGCGGCAACGTGCACCGACTGTCACGGCAGCCACGAGATGAAGAAGGGCGCGAACCCCGGTTCCAAAGTCTCCAAAAAGAATATTGCCGCAACCTGCGGTCAGTGTCACGGCGATGTGAAGGAACAATTCGACGGCAGCATTCACGGCAAGGCGCTCGCGAGCGGCATCACGGCATCGGCCACGTGCACCGACTGTCACGGCGAGCACAACATTCTCTCGCACACCGACCCGAACTCGCCGGTCTCGGCAAAGAACATCTCTGCGCAAGTCTGCACGCCCTGTCACGCCTCCGTCAAGCTCACGCAAAAGTATGGATTGGACAGCGATAGGTTCCAGAGCTTCGCAGATAGCTATCACGGACTTGCCGGCGAAGCCGGCGACGTTGAAGTCGCAAACTGCGCGAGCTGTCACGGCGTTCACGATATCAAGCCGTCAACCGATCCGACATCGCGCATCAACAGAAAAAATCTGGTGCAGACCTGCGGCTCATGCCATCCGGGAGCGAATGAGAATTTCGCGAAAGGCGCGGTGCACGTGATTGCAACATCGGGACAGGATCCGATTCTCTACTACATCTCAACCGGCTACATCATCTTGATCATAGTGACGATTGGGGGAATGTTTCTCCACAACATGCTTGACTTCATCAAGAAATCGAAACGTCAGTTGATGTATCGCCGCGGCATTCTCAGGCGCAAGCCGCATGGGCACAAGTTGTATTTGCGCATGTCGCTGAGTGAGCGCATACAGCATGGCGCGTTGCTCGTCAGCTTCACGACGCTTGTGGTGACGGGATTTGCGCTGCGTTTCCCCGATGCATGGTGGGTGAGCGCGATCCGAAACCTCAGTCCATGGATGTTCGAAGTCCGCAGTTTGCTTCATCGGATTGCCGGCGTTGTCATGGTTCTCGCCAGCCTCTATCATGTGTATTACCTTTTCTTCGTGCCGCGAGGCAAGGCGCTGTTGCGCGACATGTTACCGGCACGCAGCGACATCGCGGATCTGATCAACGTCTTCAAATACTATTCGGGCCTCTCAACCGACCGACCGAAGTTTGGCCGCTTCAGCTACATCGAAAAAGCAGAATACTGGGCGCTCATCTGGGGCACGATTGTCATGGCCCTGACGGGATTCATTCTCTGGTTTGACAATATCTCGATGGGACTTCTTACCAAACTCGGATGGGACATTGCAAGAACGATTCACTACTACGAAGCGTGGCTTGCGACGCTCGCGATCATCGTCTGGCACTTCTACTTTGTGATCTTCAATCCCGAAACGTATCCGCTCAATCTTGCTTTCTGGAAGGGAACGTTGACTGAAGAGGAAATGGAAGACGAGCATCCGCTGGAACTTGAAGCGATCAAGCGGCGTGAAGCTGCCGAACATGCAAGTGAACCGCCAAAGTTTGTCGTCGAGACGGAGCAAGACTGACCCGCCGATGAGAACGTCACTCCTGATACTTGCGGCTTCTGTATCTCTGGCGTTTCCCGTGAACGCGCAGGAGAACAGCGATTGCCTGATGTGCCACAGCGACAAGTCCGCAACCGGCACACGCAAAGGAAAGACCATCTCGATCTACGTCAATGAAGCAAAGTTCTCCGGCTCGATTCACGGCTCGCTCACGTGCGTGGGCTGCCATGCAGAGCTTGCGGGCAAGGAGATGCCGCACGATGAAGACGTGGCAAAAGTCGATTGCGGCACATGTCATTCGTCCGAGCAAGAACTGCATGCAAAATCCCTTCACGGCAAAGCAATCAAGCGCGGCGATCCGCTCGCACCCGAATGCAAGAACTGCCACGGCAGTCATGACATCTATGGAGTGAAGGACGTCCGCTCGCAAGTGGCGCCATTGAAAATTCCTTTCCTGTGCGGCAAGTGCCATCAGGAAGGAACGAAGGTGATGCAGCAGCGGACAATCCATCAGGATCATATCGTCGAGAATTTTTCCGAGAGTATTCACGGCGAAGGATTGCTGAAGAAGGGTTTGATTGTCGCGCCGAACTGCGCCTCCTGCCATACTGCTCATTCGATTCTCCCTCACACCGATCCCTCATCATCCATTGCACGAAAGAATATCGCGTCGACCTGCGCACGATGTCACGCCCAGATTGAAGCTGTGCATCGCAAGATTATCAGGGGCGAGTTGTGGGAGAAGCAGGCGCATGTGTTGCCTGCCTGCATCGACTGCCATCAGCCGCACAAAGTGCGCAAAGTCTATTACGATCTCGGCATGTCGAACGCGGATTGTCTGCGCTGCCACGGCAACAAAGATCTGAAGTCGAGCCGGGACGGACGGTCGCTGTACGCCAGCGGCGACGAGCTGAGTCACTCGCGTCATGCAAAGATCGCGTGCAGCCAATGTCACGCTGAGGTGAATAGCTCGCACGTCAGGCCATGCGAAACGATCACGAAGAAAGTAGAATGCTCTTCATGCCACGAAGAAGTCGGGCAGCAATTTGTCAAGAGCATGCACGGCCAGCTTCTGCAGAAGAATGACGTGAACGGGCCGACGTGCAAAGAGTGTCACGGCACGCATGGCGTTCGGGGGAAAATCGATCCGAAGTCGGCGACGTTCGCGACCAACATCCCCAAGCTGTGCGCCCGCTGCCATCGTGAAGGCGAGAAGGCCGCGGTCAGATACAAAGGCGACGAACACGACATCATTGCACATTACACTGAGAGTATTCACGGCAAAGGCTTGATGAAGAGCGGATTGACGGTGACGGCAACGTGCACCAACTGTCACACGGCGCACGGTGTTCTGCCGAAGTCCGATTCGCTTTCGAGCGTGAACCGCAAGAACGTGCCGGAGACGTGCGGGCGATGTCATCACGGCATTCAAGAGCAATTCGAAAACAGTATTCATCATGAGAAGGTGGGCAAGACGGACAAGCAGCTTCCGGTCTGCAGTGATTGTCACAGCGCGCACACCATTCAACGCGCCGATGCGCAGGGTTTCAAGCTCGAGATCATGACCAAGTGCGGACGCTGCCACGAAGAAATCGCGAAAACGTACTTCGATACATATCACGGCAAAGTGACGCAGCTTGGCTACACGAAGACGGCGAAGTGCTACGACTGTCACGGCGCGCACGACATTCTTCCCGTCGCCGATCCCAAATCCAAACTCAGTCACGACAACGTCGTCGGCACGTGTCAGAAGTGTCATGAAGGAGCGAATAGACGATTCGCCGGCTATCTCACGCACGCAACGCATCACGATCCACAAAAATATCCGTTCTTGTTCTGGACATTCTGGGGAATGACCGGACTGCTGGTCAGTACGTTTGTGTTTGGCGGTATGCACACGCTGTTGTGGCTGCCGCGCGCGCTGCAAATGAAACGTGAGGCAAAAAGGAAAAGAGAAGCAAACAGCGTGAAGACGGACGCGACGACCAACAACGAAACGAATTCGGACGACACACAACAATGAACGCTTCCGGCGACGAGAGACCATCCACCTCCGAACATCCCGAACTTCCCGGAACAGAGAAGCAGTATCAGCGTTTTTCGCGGCTGAATCGAGTTCTCCACATCCTGATGATTGTCAGCTTCATCAGTCTTGCGCTCACCGGCATGACGCTGAAATTTTCTTACACCGGTTGGGCGCAGTTTCTCTCTCATGTGTTGGGGGGATATGAATCCGCGGGCTTCATTCATCGGTTTGCGGCCGTGATCATGCTCGGCGTCTTCGTCACGCACATTGTCGATCTGGCTCGGCGCAAGCGCAGAGAATTCGGCACGTGGAAAAATCTGTTACTCGGTTCCGATTCGATGCTCTTCAACAAAAAAGATTTGCATGACTTCATCGGGAACGTCAAATGGTTTCTGCACAAGGGGCCGCGTCCGCAGTACGGACGATGGACGTACTGGGAGAAGTTTGATTACTTTGCAGTGTTCTGGGGAATTTTTGTGATTGGTTCGACCGGGCTGATGCTCTGGTTCCCGGAGTTGTTCACCAATATTATTCCGGGCTGGATGCTCAACGTTGCGACCATCATTCACAGCGACGAAGCATTGCTGGCAACAGGATTCATTTTCACGGTTCACTTCTTCAACACGCACCTCCGTCCGGAAAAATTTCCGATGGACCTTGTGGTGTTCACGGGCCGGATGGAAGTTGAAGAGCTGAAGGAAGACAAGCCTGCCGAGTACGAAGCGATGGTACAAAGCGGCAAGCTCGCGGAGAATCTCGTTGAGCCGTATCCGCCGATCGTCATCCGTGCGATCCGCGTGTTTGGCTGGACGGCGTTGTCCATCGGGTTCAGCATAATTATTTGGATTATTTATGCGATGCTGTTTGCATATCGATAAATCTACGCGCATATTCCCCAGCAGTTTCGGTCCGATATCATCAACAACAACGTTAGCTCTTGTATGAGGCGCCTTTTTCCGTCTTCGTTCTACAACCTCCTCACGCTCATTGGCGCGTCGATAGCCGCCGTCAGCTTCGGCCTAATATTTTTTCTCATCTTGCTGGAGTCAATGACCGGCAGTCCGAAGCCGTACATGGGCATCATCGCTTTTGTGATTCTTCCGAGCATCATGATGATCGGCATTGCCATAGCCGTGGTCGGAATTATTCGCGAGCATCGTCTGGAACGGAAAGGCAAACCGCACGGCTTGCATCTGCCGCAGATCGATATGAACAAGCCCAGTCACCGGCGGGCATTTGCGCTCTTCTCAGCGGGGACCATCCTTCTGCTTCTCTTCTCCGCGTTCGGAAGTTTCAAAGCCTACGAGCATACAGATTCGGATCAATTCTGCGGGCAAACGTGTCACACCGTGATGGAGCCTGAGTTCACCGCCTACCAATACTCGCCTCATGCGCGTGTCGGTTGCGTGAAATGCCATATCGGTCCCGGCGCGGATTGGTTTGTGCGGTCCAAGATTTCCGGATCGTATCAGTTGTATGCCGTCGCCTTCAAAAAGTTTCCGCGACCCATCCCCACGCCGATTGAGAACCTGCGTCCCGCGCAGGAAACATGCGAGCAATGTCACTGGCCCAAGCACTTCTACAGCGAGAAGCAACACGTGAACACCTACTTCACATCGGATGAAGCAAACACGCGTTGGACGCTGGATCTGTTAATGAAGATCGGTGGAGGAAATATCGAGGCGGGTCCGACTTCGGGCATTCATTGGCACATGAACATCGCGAACGAGGTCACGTATGCCGCGTCCGATGCACAGCGACAGGTGATTCCCTGGGTACGCATCAAGGGGCCGGACGGAAAGATTGAGACGTACCGTTCAGCGGACAATCCCATCAGCAACGAAGAGCTGGCAACATTGAAGGAGCGCAGGATGGATTGCATCGACTGCCACAACCGACCGACGCATATCTACCATCCCGGCGCGCGATCAGTCAATCACGTCATGACACTCGGATGGATTGATCCCAAGCTGCCGAACGTGAAAAGCACGGCCGTGAGCGCGCTCGAATTTCCCTACAGCACAAAACAAGCGGCCCAGGATAGCATTCTGCTTGTCATTGAGGAGTACTATGCAACAAACTATCCCGAAATTGCCCGGACCCAAAAGGCCGCCATTGAGAGAACGATTGTTGAGGTGCAGAAGATTTACAGCCGCAGCTATTTTCCCGAAATGCAGGTGAACTGGAAAAAGTATCCGGACAACCTTGGGCACATGTATTATCCCGGATGTTTCCGCTGTCACGACGGAAAGCATGTGTCGGAGAGCGGCAAGGTGTTGTCGCGCGATTGCAATGTCTGCCACACCATTCTGGCGCAGCAGTTCGAACGCGATACGTTGCGCCTTTCGCTCGGCGGCGTTGAATACAAACATCCGGTTGATATTGGCGACGCCTGGAAAGAGACCAACTGCAGCGACTGCCACAATCAGAAATAAAAAGGGAAACGTATCCTGATGAACGACAACACGGGTGCAGTTCATGAGGGGAAGAGAGATCTGCTGAAGTACATACTCGGCGCCGGACTTGTGGCCTGGCTCGGATCAATCGTGTATCCGCTGGCGGCGTACCTGAAACCTCCCCGACAAGCAGAGGTGGAAGTTTCGAGCGTAAAGGTCGGTAAGCTTGCGGAGATCGAGAAGGACAGCGGCGCAATCGTGCGTTTCGGAAACAAGCCGGTTATTCTTGTGCGTTCGGCAGCGGGTGAGTTGCGCGCGTTTTCGGCGACCTGCACACATCTCGATTGTACGGTGCAGTACAGGAAAGATCTCGGCGTCATCTGGTGTGCGTGCCATAATGGTAAGTACGACTTCAACGGCAAGAACATCGCGGGCCCGCCTCCGCGCCCGCTGGATGAATACCGCGTGGTCGTACAAGGGGAGGAGGTTCTCATTTCAAAGCAGTCATGAAGAATCTCTGGTCAAACTTGTATGTATGGCTCGACGAGCGTGTACAGCTCGAGAGTCTGGTTGCGTTTATGGGGAAGAAGTATGTTCCCGTCCATCGTCATTCCGTGTGGTATTACTTCGGCGGCGTCACACTCTTTCTGTTCATCGTCCAGGTGATCACGGGCATTCTTTTGCTGCTCTACTATAAGAGCGGCGAAGAACTTGCCTTCGAGAGCATACAGTTCATTATGTCGAAAGTACAGTTCGGGTGGCTGATACGGTCGATTCACAGCTGGGCTGCCAACCTGTTCATTCTCGCCGCCGTGATCCACATGTTCAGTGTGTATTTCGAGAGAGCATATCGGAAGCCGCGCGAACTCACATGGCTCACCGGCATGCTTATGCTGTTTCTCGGCATGGGTTTCGGCTTCAGCGGCTATCTGCTTCCCTGGAATGAGCTTGCATTTTTCGCGACGAAGGTCGGAACCGATATCGCCGGCGTTGTTCCATTCATCGGCAAGCCGATGTTGATTTTTCTGCGCGGCGGTGAAGAGGTGAGCGGCGCGACGCTGTCGCGGTTTTTTGGATTTCACGTCGCGGTGATGCCGGGAATTTTCACGGTGCTTCTGGGCATTCACCTCATTCTCGTTCAGCGGCAAGGAATGAGCGAGCCGTTGCACACGGACAGAAGTGAAGCCGGCGTTCCGCGAACAACGATGCCATTCTTCCCGAATTTCCTGCTGCGCGATTTGCTTCTCTGGTTGATCGTCCTGAACATTCTCGCGATTCTGGCAGTCTTCTTTCCGTGGGAGCTCGGCACGAAGGCAGACCCGTTCGCTTCCGCGCCCGCCGGCATTGCGCCTGAGTGGTACTTCATGTTCATGTTTCAGACGCTCAAGATCATTCCAGCCAAAGTCCTGTTCATCGATGGCGAAGTTCTCGGAGTGCTGCTGTTCGGCGTCGCGTTCCTTCTCTGGACGATCATTCCATTCTGGGACAGGAAGAGCGCGCGGGGCGAACACAATCGGGCGATAACATACATCGGACTTTTTGTTGTCGGGTACGTCCTTCTCCTTACCATACTCGGGTGGGTACTATGAAACGTCCGATGATTGTCGCATCAATTGTGGCCGTGCTGTGTTTCCATGTCTTCGCAGTCGCTGCAGACAAATGTTTTGTGTGTCATGAGGCGATGGGCGATAAGGCTTCGACGCTTTTCAAGAGAGACATTCACTTTGCAAAAGGCATTTCGTGTTCCGGCTGTCACGGAGGAAACTCCAATACCGATGACATGCAGGAGGCTATGGACAAGGCGAACGGCTTTCGCGGAGCGCCGAAAGGTGATGACGTTTCGAAGGCGTGCGCGGCGTGTCACTCTGATGGCGTCAAGATGAAATCCTTCGGCTCACGGCTCCCCACCGGACAATGGGAAGCGCTACAGTCGGGCGTGCATGCTAAGCTTTCTCTTTCGGGTAAGGAACACATCGCGCAATGCACGACGTGTCACGGCGCCCACGGAATTGTTTCGGTGAGCAATGCATCTTCGCCTGTGTATCCGTTGAATGTCGTGAAGACATGCGCGCGATGCCACGCAGACGCAGCGTACATGCAAACCTACAATCCTTCGCTTCCGATCGATCAACTCGAAAAATACCGGACGAGCGTACATGGGATGCGGAACGCCAAAGGCGATTCGAAAACGGCCGAGTGTGCAAGCTGCCATGGCAGTCACGATATTCGTTCAGCAAATGATCTCAAATCGGCGGTGTATGCTACGAACATTCCGGCCACGTGCAGCAAGTGCCACAGCGATGCCGAGTACATGAAATCGTACAACATCCCGACTGACCAGTTCGAACGATACGCAAAGAGCGTTCACGGACTTGCGTTGCTGCAGAAGCACGACCTCGGCGCGCCCGCGTGCAACAACTGTCACGGCAATCACGGCGCAACGCCGCCGGGCGTCGAATCAATCTCCAAAGTCTGCGGAACGTGTCATGCGCTGAATGCAGATTTGTTCTCCGCGAGTCCGCACAAAAAAGGTTTTGACGCCCTGAAGCTGCCCGAATGCGAAACATGCCACGGCAATCACGAGATTGTTGCTGCGACGAATGAGCTGCTGGGCACAGCACCCGAAGCAGTATGCAGCCGATGCCACAGCGCGTCAGAAAGACCGAAGGGATACGAGGCCGCCGGCGCCATGCGCCAATTGACGGACAGCCTGGAGGCGGCAGAACAAGATGCGCGTGCGTTGCTTGACGAGGCCGAGCAGAAGGGGATGGAAGTAGGTGAAGCAAAGTTCACGCTGCGCGACGCGCGCCAGGCAAGATTGGAATCGCGGACCGCAGTGCATTCATTCAACGAAAAGAAATTCACGGAGACGGTAGCAAAAGGACTTTCTACCGCTTCGTTCGTTCGGCAGGAAGCCACAAACGCCATCGACGAGTATTACTTCCGGCGCATCGGCCTGGGGGTCGCGAGCTTGATTATTACGATTTTAGCTGTTTCATTATACCTGTTCATTCGACGGTTGGAGCGTCAACAAGCAAGAACGGGTACACACAATCCACAGAGCAATCAATAAAGGAGATACATCTATGAGGTATTTGCGCAGTGCAGCCGTTGTCGTGCTTTCAGTAGCATGTGTGCTCTCGATGCGTGCGGAGAATAAATTCGTCGGGTCGAAAGCATGCGGTATGTGTCACAAAAGCGGAAAAGGTGGAACGTCATACGCCGTTTGGGAAAAAACGGCCCACGCCAAAGCATACCAGGTTTTGCTCAGCGACAATGCAAAGAAGATTGCAAAAGAAAAAGGATTGAAGGTTGCAGCGAATGAAGCGCCCGAGTGTCTGAAGTGCCACGTGACCGGCGGAGGTGTCGCGAAGAATGTTGACGCGTCGTTCAAGAAAGAAGAAGGTGTCGGCTGCGAAATGTGTCACGGCGCCGGCTCCGCCTACAAGATGGTGCACATGGGCGGAGACAAAGCAAAGGCAAAAACTGCCGGCATGGTCACTCCTGCCAAAGATGAAAAGCTGTGCGTGACATGCCACAACTCCGACAGCCCGACGTTCAAGGATTTCAAGTTCGAAGAGATGTGGGCAAAGATTGATCACAGCAAAAAGAAGTAACACCACCGAAAGTCGGTGTCACGAGGTTCTGAAGAAACTTCGTGACACCCATTGTTTTCAGGAGCAACATCCGACCACGAATTTGCACACCTCATATTCACTCTGCGTCGAGATGTAGTACTTCACGTTTCCCAATTGTTGGAATGTCGGCTCCGCGTTCTCTTAGAATTTGGAATGCGCACGTTGCCCGGTGCGTTTGTGCTGTTGTTCCGTCTTCCTTTTGGCAATTTTCGCCCGTATAAGATGGCACAGCGCTTGACAATTATCAGCAGATTGTATCTCACTGTCTGAGACACCTATGAAAACAACCTTACTTGTTTCTCTCCTCGTCGCGTTTGCTCTTGCGGTCGTCGCGCCGTCCACGTCATCGCAAGTCATCAACGGCAGATTGATCGGGTCCATCTACACGTTTGAAAAGTATGACACCGTCAATGTGTCGAAGAAGTACGTGAGAGGATTTCAGTCCGCGCTTCTCGATGCAACCTTCGCGGACTTCAGCGTTCACACGCACTTTCAGGTCGCGGGCACATTGCAAAAAAAGTTGGACGAGGTTCCCGACTACCGCTTCTACTATCTCTACGCGCAGATGAAGAACATCTTCGGACTCGCGAATCTTTCGCTCGGACGTCTGCCCTACTTTGCCGGCGTCGGCAACGGAACGCTGGACGGTGGATTGCTCTCGGTGCGCTGCCCCGAAAACAATTTCAAGCTCACGCTCTATGGCGGTCAGACCACTCCGATTGAGTATGAGTTGAAAGATTGGAAACCGCTGAAGCGCAACTTCACGCTCGGCGGACAACTTCTCGTGAACGCGATTACCAACACACGAATCGGCATCAGCTATGTGAACCGCCAGCGCGAGCGGAACGGCTACTGGGCAACTCGCGAAGATTCGATGGCCAATCCGTTCCTGGTGTTCATCGCGCCGACGAGGGCCAGAGAACAATACCTCAGCGGCGACGTGGCGTATCTGTGCAGCTCCGGCGATGCGCGCATCTACGGGCGCTATGACTACGATTTGAATTACAGGAAAACGCAGCGCGCGCAACTCGGCGTACGCGTGGGCGTGTCCAAAGACTTGAGTCTCACTGCCGACTTCATGCATCGCGCACCGCGACTTCCGTACGGCTCCTTCTTCTCCGTGTTCGATCTGAAATCGCTCGATGAGATTGAGTTGGGCGCCGACTACATTCTGTTTCCCGATCTGCGCGGCTTTGTTCGCGGCGCGTATGTAAAGTATTCGGGCGACCGCGGATTCCGCTATACGGTCGGACTCGCGCATCGCTAGGTCGGCATTTCGTATCGCGGCAGCTCGGGCTACGCCGGCGAGCTGGACAACGCGAGCATCCAGGCGACTTATCCCATGTTCGAGAATGCGTTCGTTCCTTCCGTCGGTCTTGCGTACATCAGCTACAAGTATGATTATCCGAGCAAGCGCGAAGATGGATTCGCGGGAACACTCGGCGCAACGGTGCGCCCCTGGAACCAGTTCTCGTTCGATGTGCAGGGACAATGGCTGCAGAACAAGATCGTCCAGAACGATGTTCGCCTGTTTGCAAAAGTCAATTTCTGGTTTACGGAAACACTCTGATCAGTATAACCACGAAGGACACCAGGTATCACGAAGATTTTTTCAACCATGAACGGTGAGAGAAATACTAACCCACTTTGTGTTCGCTTGTTCGCTTCGGCGGATCAGTTGAGCGGCCGCTACTTCGAGCCGCCGGCTGGGTGTCCTCTGGTTTTATGGTATCGCTTCTAACTCGAAGGAAGATATCCATGATACATCGCTATGTTCTCATACTTGTCGCAGTGATTGTCGCGCTCGGCGCGGTCATTGCCGTCAACAGAGCGCCGCTGCAGGCAGACGGTGTTCCTGCGGACGATGATGCGTTGCGTTCGCGTTCGCTGACCTTCTCCCACAAGAAGCACATCGCCGAAGCCGGCATCACCGACTGCGCAACCTGTCACACAACCGCGAAGACGAGCAAGCTCGCTTCCGATCAGCTTTCGACCGGACATGACGCCTGCATGACGTGTCATGAAGAGCAGATCAGCAATGAGAATCGCTGCGGCTACTGCCATAACAATCCCGCAGACATTCAGGCGATTGCGGCGGCGAAGCGAGATTTCATCTTCTCGCACGAGAAGCACACGGCGCTTGAAGGCGTGGAATGCGCGACCTGCCATCAGGGTCTCGAACAGGTTGAGCACGCGACGCCGGCGAATGTTCCTTCGATGGCGACATGCAACACATGTCATAACGATCGGAAAGTGAGCAACCAGTGCGAGACGTGTCACGAGAGTTTCGCGGGATTGCTGCCAGCCGATCATGAGCGATCGAATTTCATCCGGACTCATAGCTACGCAACACGCATCGGCGGTCTCCAGACGGATTGCCAAACGTGTCACACCGAAACATTCTGCCAACAATGCCACTTCCAGCCCGAGCTGAAACGCTTCGGCGCCAGGGATCTTACAACCGAGCCATCACACAAAACAACAACGCAGGACAATCAGAAGCAGATGCTGTTGCAGGGAGTGCATGAGCTGAACTATCGGTTCATGCACGGCATCGATGCAAAATCGAATCAGGCGGATTGTCAGTCGTGCCATACCGTGCAGACGTTCTGCGCGGAGTGCCACAATGCCGGCGGCAACATCAATCAGGCAAAATTCAAGCCGGCGAATCACGGGCTGCCGGGCTTTACGACGATCGGCGTTGGTTCGGGCGGAGGCTTGCATGCCGAGGAGGCGCGACGCGACATCGAAAGTTGTGTAAGCTGTCATGACGTTGAAGGGCAAGACCCGACTTGCATGACGTGTCATCTCGGTAACGGAAAAGTTCGTTGAACAACATTTGAGTTAGCTTACAGTTCACAAGGAGGAAGACGACAATGAGAAAATCCCTCACAATGATCGCGATGGCGGTGGTGCTGTTCACTGCGGCGTTCATGCTGTTTGGCTGCGAAGGTCCGCAGGGTCCGGGCGGAAAAGATGGCAAGGACGGAACGAACACCGGCCTGCTCGCGCTCGAAGGCTTCGCGCCCAACGCGCGATGCGGCGATTGCCACACGCCGGGACAGGACAGCTTGTATTTCGTCGCCGGCAGAAAATATCAATGGGCACAATCGAGACATGCGCTCGGCGGCAACAGCGAACGTAACGGCGCCAGCTGCGCCGGATGCCACACGACCGAGGGCTTCATTCAACGTATGAACGGACAGACCGTTACGAATCAGTATCAGCCGAGTCCGCCGGGATGCTTTGCCTGTCACTCGCCGCATGCACGCGCTGAGTTCTCCTTGCGCAAAGCAACTGCCGTCACGATCGGCTCGAACATCGCCGGTGTGGCCGATGCGCTCTTTGATTATGGTGCAGGAAATGTGTGCGTGCAATGTCATCAGACGCGCACGATGTCGCCGAAGATGCCCGGTGCGCCCGGCCCAACCGACACGGTGACGATCACCAACGAACGCTGGTATTCGCATTACGGTGTGCAGGGTCAGGTGTTGATGGGTGAAGGCGGATTCAAATTCCCCGGCTACACCTATCGCGGCAACTCCAATCACTCGGTGAACGCGGCCATCAAGACAAAGGGATGCCCGACGTGTCACATGGTTGAGCAAGCATATTCACCGAATCTCGGCACCGGAAAAGCCGGCGGACATACGATGAACATCCGCTACTATACGGAAGAAGGCGCGCTCGACACAGTGTATCACCTCGTGAGCTGCAACGCAACCGGTTGCCACGGAGCGAATTTCTTTAACGAGACATCGTATCGCAACGCAATCAGGCCGATCGAAGATTCACTGCATGTTCTCGAGACGTTGCTGACGGCGAAGAACTGGCTTACATCGTCAGGCACGGTGCGGGCCGGAGGAACGTACGGCCCACTGAAGATTACGCCTGCTGTAAAAGCCGGAGCGCTATACAACTTCCTGCTGATCGAGCACGATCTCAGCAAGGGTATTCACAATACCAAGTACGCACAGGATCTTATCAACTCATCGATCCAGGCATTGAGAACACCATAATTTGTTGGTGAAGGAAAAATGAATACGAGAATCTCGTTTCTCACAATCGTCATCAGTGCAGTGGCTCTCTGGAGCGGCTGCACGGAATTGAAAGATGGCTTGCCGCCGCCGGAGGCTCCGGGTGTGCAAGTCCATCATCCGACATGGAACGACTCGAGTTCGCCGAACTTTCACGGAGAGTACGTGAAAGCCAAACTCAGCGGCGACATGAGTTCCTGTCTGGTGTGTCATGGTCAGGATTACAACGGCGGCACATCGAAGGTCTCGTGCGTGACGTGTCACGAAGCGACAAGCGGAACGATTCACGGCAAGGGCTGGGAAGTACCCGGCTCGGCGAACTTCCACGGCAACGCAATTGCCGCCGCGAGCTGGGACATGCGACCCTGCCAGACCTGTCACGGCGTAACGTACACTGGCGGACGAGTTCCGTCATCGTGTGCACGCTGCCATGCAAATCCGGGCGGGCCGCAGAACTGCGCGACGTGTCACGGCACAACGAATCCTGCGCCGCCGGAAGATACGCACGGCAACACCGCGCGCACGGCACGCGGAGTCGGAGCCCATCAAGTGCACTACGTCGGCGGGACGCTGACCAGAGTAACGATGCATTGCCAGGAGTGTCACACAGTTCCCGGCGGCATCTACGACGCGGGCCATATCGATGCGACGGCGAACGCTGAGGTTCTGCTGAATTCTCCGCTCGCGCGCACAGTGACAAATGAACCGACGACGCAAAACTATAGTCCGTCGCTTCCGCAGTTCACGCCGAATCCGAGCTACAGTGCGGCGAACATCACCTGCGCCTCAACGTATTGCCATGGGAATTTCAAGAACGGCAACCCCACTTTTGCTCCTGTGTGGAATGATGCGACCGGAAGTCAGAAAGCGTGCGGCACATGCCATGGTGATGTTGGGAGGCCGACTGCGTACGAACGTGCATTGCCGAAAGCAATCGGCGCGGGCGGCACACATCCGCCGGTAACAACCCCGGTGATTCCGTGCGCGACTTGCCACATCGGTGTGGTCGATGCGAGCATGCGCATCATCGATCCGTCGAAGCACATGAATGGAAAGTTGAACCTGGGCGGACAGGAAGTGGATTTCTAGAAATCACAACAATAGGATTTGCCATTCCAGTAGGGACGGGGCATGCCCCGTCCCTACTG
>JACRFA010000217.1 GCA_016218065.1 Ignavibacteriota bacterium
CGATCAGTATCGAAGGGCACAAGTACTACATCGAGTATCGGCTGAACAAAGGCGCCGCAGAGCCGGGCGAGTTGAAGATACGCCGCAACATTCAGGATGCTCTCAAGAAAATCGGCGGCAAGGTTCTCTTCGATGACAACTTCAATAGAGCGTCCACAATTCTGTTGCAGAAGGAAGGGAAGGAGACGTGGATCGAAGTTAGATCTTACAACAACATGTACCGCCTGACGATTGTTGAACGAGAGATCATGAAGCAAGAGGTGACTGCGAACGCCGAGTCGATGGGGAACGACATCAATGCAACCGGACATGTTTCAATCTACGGCATTTATTTCGATACGGGGAAATCGGAGATCAAGCCCGAGTCCGACGCCGCGATTGCAGAGATTGCAAAGTTGCTGAAGAACGATGCTGCGCTGAGGCTCTACGTCGTCGGACATACGGACAATGTTGGCTCGTTCGATTCCAACATGAAGCTCTCGAAAGACCGCGCAGACGCAGTGACGAAAGTTTTATCAAGCAAACACGGAATCGCCGCAGATCGCTTGAAGCCCTACGGCGTGGCTTCGCTTTCACCCGTTACATCGAACGACACCGATGACGGAAAGGCGAAGAACCGACGCGTGGAGTTGGTGAAGCAGTGATCAGTGATTCAGTTATCTCAACGATCATCAAAGGAGAATAGCAAGAACAATGACGTTCCAACTCGACATAGCGACAGAAGTGTTGCGGCGTACTCCCGCCTCGCTGCAGAGTCTGCTGGGCGGCCTCAGCGAGTCATGGACTCGAGGCAACGAAGGTCCCGAGACGTTCAGTCCATTTGATGTGGTCGGACACCTCATCGATGGAGAGGAAACCGACTGGATGGCGCGGGCGCGTATCATTCTCGCAAAGGGACCAAGTCTCCGGTTTGAACCGTACGATCGATTCCGCCATCGGGAGAGGAATGTAGGGCGCTCGCTGGAATCACTTCTCGCGGAGTTTGCGCGACTGCGGACAGACAACCTGGGCGAGCTTGGGTCCTGGAAACTCACGAAGGCCGAGCTTGATCTTCCGGGTGAACATCCGAGGTTGGGCCAGGTGACGCTTCGCCAATTGTTGTCCGCATGGGTGGTGCACGACCTCGGGCATATCGCGCAGATAACACGCGTGATGGCCAAGCAATACACCGACGAGGTTGGACCCTGGATTCAATTCATGCCGGTGCTGACCGATCATATCAAACCTCGATCCTAAAAGATTTACCGCCAAGACGCCAAGGCGACGCCAAGTCTTTTTTGACATGAACCTCAAAAACAATCCGCGCAAATCCGCCCAATCAAAACGTCGGGAAAACATGTTGACATTTTTTTTTATTGTCATTCTGTCCCGACGGTGTCGGGACCAACTTCTTTCCATGTTGGGACGGAGTGAATGCCGCTTCGCAGGCATCCCTTTGGGAGAATCCAGAACAGGTTACTGGTTTCTTCGCCTCTGGGAAGCGAGGCTCAGAATGACAATGGTAGGGCGATTTCTGATGGGGAAACTCCACTCATAATGCGCTTTCCGTTTTCCCAGAATCTCCGTATCCTGTGAGGCATTGAAACACAGGAAAGGGTGTAGGTGAGCCAGAAACAAAAAGTCCATGTCATTACCATGGGGTGTGCGAAGAACGTTGTGGACTCAGAGAAGCTCATGGCGCAGCTTGAGCTGAACGACATTGAGGTGACCGAGTCGGTTGAGCATGCCGACATTGCGGTGATCAACACGTGTGGCTTCATCGACGCGGCGAAGGAAGAATCAATCGACATGATCGTCGCGACGCTTCAACAGAAGGCGCAGGGCCGGCTCAAGAAAGTGTACGCGATGGGCTGCCTCACGCAACGGTACATGATCGATCTGCAGAAGGAAATTCCTGAAGTCGATCGCTACTTCGGTTCATCCAATAATCTTACCGAAATCCTGAAAGAACTCGGCGCTGAGTACAAGTACGAGTTGCTTGGTGAGCGCATGCTTACGACGCCGAAACATTTTGCCTACCTGAAAATCTCCGAAGGCTGCGACAATCCCTGCTCGTTCTGTGCAATCCCGATTATGCGCGGCAAACATGTGAGCCGCCCGATCGATGATCTGGTCTCCGAAGCGAATCTGTTGTCGAGGAAAGGCGTGAAGGAATTGGTGGTGATTGGACAAGACACAACGTTCTACGGACTGGACAATGCTGGAACCCGGTTGCTGCCCAATCTGCTTGAGCGGCTGGCTGATGTTGATGGCATAGAATGGGTTAGGCTGATGTATGCTTATCCGGCAAAATTCCCGCGTGAAGTTCTGGACGTGATTGCAAACCATCCGCGCATCTGCAAGTACATCGACATGCCGATTCAACACGCGTCGGACGAAGTGCTGAAGTCGATGAGGCGGGGAATTTCCCGGCGGGCAACGCGCGAATTGATTGAGGAGATTCGGAGCAAGATCCCCGATGTCACTCTTCGCACAACACTGATTGTGGGTTACCCGACGGAAACAGAACGCGAGTTCGATGAGCTGTTGCGATTTGTTGAGGATATGCAGTTCGACCTACTTGGCGTGTTCACCTATTCCCTCGAAGAGGCGACAGCGGCGTACGATCTCGGCGATCCGATTTCAGCAGATGAGAAAGAACGGCGAAAGTCGCTCGTCATGGAGTTGCAGCAAGGAATTTCAGAAGCGAAGAACTCCGCGCTCATCGGCACGACGCAGAAAGTGATAGTTGACCGTGCTGAGGGAGATCAGTTCGTTGGCCGGACCGAACGCGATGCACCGGAGATCGACAACGAAGTGTATATCAGCGGCGATGCGATGCTGCACAGCGGCGACTTTTGTCAAGTTGCAATTGAAAGTGCTTCTGAGTATGATTTGTATGCCCGTGTGATCGACGGAGAAACCCTGGCGGTCAAACGGCTCGGGGGTTCACACCATCACGAAGGACAATCATCCATCAGTGAGAACCCAAGGAGGCTCACATGAGAAGTTTGTTGTTGGGATTCGCTGCACTCGCTCCGAACATCGCGATCGCCGTTGCGCAAGTCGAAGTTACGAAGGAGCAGACGCTGCAGGACGAATCGCTGTTCGACGTCGATGCCATCAGCTTTGCGTCGGATAGCGCAGGACGCAGCCGGCTCGATGTGTACGTTGCCATACCATACGAGCATCTCAGCTTTGTGAAAAGCGACGACAAGTTTGTTGCGAACTACGAAATGACGCTGAGCGTGTACGACTCAGCCAAAGCGCTTGTCACGGAAAAACTCTGGACACGCGAAGCCAAGACGGCATCGTTCGAGCAATCTGTTTCATCGGGGGCATACAGCGTCGAGCAGCTTTCGCTCTTGCTGCGTCCCGCGTACTATCAACTCTCCGTGCAATGTCGCGATCTGGAAAGCCGGACCGTCAGAAGGGTGAGCAAGCAGATTACGATTCCCGACTATTCGATGCCCGGCTTTCACCTGAGCGACATTATGCTCATCAGCAAGATGACGATGAAGGGGGATAAGCGCAGCATCACGCCGAGTATATCGCCGAACGTCGGAAACATCGCCACGCCGTTCCACATCTTCTTTGAAGCATACAACTCACTCGGCGACAAGCCGGTCCGCTTCATGACTTCCGTTTACGACGTGAAGAAGGCTCTCATTGCCTCACGCGACACGTTGGTTGCGCTGGCCGCAGGACGCAATCAGATCTTTCTTCCCATCGACCAATCCGCGATGTCGCTCGGCGCCTACACTCTCTACGTTCAGGCGTTTACGCAGATTGATACGATCAAAGCGCTGACGACGACCAGCCGGGCGTTTGATGTTCGCTGGAGCGGCATGCCGAAGTCCGTCAAGGATCTCGATCTCTCCATCGAGCAGCTTGTGTATATCGCGAAGGACAAAGAGCTGGACAACATTCGTGATGCGAAGACGCCGGAAGAGAAGCAGAAGCTCTTTCTGGAATTCTGGAAGAAGAAAGATCCGAACCCGAATACGCTTCGCAATGAGAAGATGGAAGAATACTACCAGCGTGTCGAGTACGCGAACAAACACTTCAAGCATTACACCGAAGGCTGGCGCACGGACATGGGAATGGTCTATATCATCTTCGGCACGCCCAACAATGTTGACCGCCATCCGTTCGACAGCGACTCGAAGCCGTATGAAGTATGGTCGTACTATGAGCTGAACTATTCGTTCGTGTTTGTCGATCAAAGCGGGTTTGGCGACTACCGTCTCGCGACGCCTCTGTGGGAGGTATGGAACAGGGCAAAGAATTGAAGTCGTCCTGATTTTCTAAGTTGCAGAACGACGAACCACGGAGAGGCATGACAACAATTCTTCGGAAGTTTCAGCAAATGGCCAACTTGCGACAATAGTTATATTAGATGCTCTCGGAGTGACATCCTTGCCAAACGGGTGTGATTGCCCGAGAAAGAATTTCCTGACAGTTTTCTTCTTCGTTGTTAGCTACGACGTGCCGTTCATTGAAGCGCTGCTCTCTTACCAGATCCCGACGGCACACACTTGCCTTCTGTTTGTCATTCCAGCAAGCGAAGAAAGGTAAGAGATTAACCGCAGCACTTCGCATAGACCCATGTTGAACACATCAGAGGGGTTAAGCTATGCTGCACTCAAATTCTGCTTCTCACGTCATCAAACTTCTCGTCCCTGCTCTTCTGCTCGTCCTGATTATTCCGTCGTTGACACGCGCGCAAGGATGGATATCGCAAAACAGCGGGACGAACAACGTCTTGTTCGGCGTCTCACTTACAGATGAAAGAACCGCGACGATTGTCGGGTACGCCGAGACTATTCTCCGCACAACCGACGGCGGGAATTCGTGGATTCAACAGGCAAGCGGCGCCACGCGCCCGCTGCACGCCGTTCAGTTCGTCTCGCGTGCTGTTGGCGTCGCGGTCGGCGCCGGAGGTACCATCATACGAACAACAAATGAAGGCACAACATGGACATCGCAAGCCAGCGGCACGCGAGAGGATCTGTACAGCGTGACGTTCGTTGATGCGAACATTGTCTATGCTGTTGGAAGCGATGGGACGATTCTGAAGTCAACTGATGCCGGACAAACATGGTCGCCGCAAGCGAGCGGAATGCGCGACTACTTCTTCCGCGTGAAGTTTACGAGTCCGATGAATGGCTTCATTGTCGGCGGATTCAATGAAGGTGTAATTCTGCGGACGACGAATGCCGGCCTTACGTGGACTCGTCAACCTGTGCCAAGCACCACTCGACTGTTCGGCATCGCATTCGCAAACGCAAATCTCGGAATCGCCGTTGGGCTGGGCGCGACTATCCTGCGCACAACTGATGGCGGCGCAAACTGGACGATTGTTGCTGCCTTGGGGACCACAGATCCGCTTTCGTCCGTTGCATTCAAGAATGAAACAACGGCGGTTGCTGTCGGCGCTGGCCTGCCGCGGATCTCGTATGACGCGGGGCTGACGTGGAGTCGTATGTACATCCCTCGATCTGACAAGTCGGAGGACGTCGCTTTTGCGAGCGACAGTGTTGGAATCATAGTAGGGTGGAATGGACTGCTACTGCGGGCAGGTCAGAGCAGAGGATGGCAGATTTGTTCATACGGCATATTTCCTCAACTCAATGGCGTTTCGTTTTGCGATACGCTCAACGGGACTGCAGTCGGTCTATCGGGGACGATCATTTGGACTACAAACGGCGGCACGACATGGGGCAGAGTGAATTCAGGTGTCTCGACACAACTCACGGCCGTGAAATTGATCAACCCTTCGATTGCGGTCGCGGTTGGAGACTCGGGTACGATACTGCGTACGACTGACGGCGGCAACACGTGGGTCAAGCAGTCGAGTGGTATCTCACGCAAGTTGAACGGGCTGTACTTCGTTTCACCTTCTATCGGCACCGTAGTAGGAGACTCGGGCTACATCTTGAGGACCTCAAACGCCGGTGCGACGTGGTTGAGTCAGGGTTTTGGCGGTACTGCTTACGACGTTGCGTTTGCGAACACGGCGATCGGAATTGTAGTAGCTTACCCAATACTTGGTGGGGGATACATTTTTCGGACCATTGACAACGGCGCTACGTGGACTAAGATTGTTTTTCCTCAACTGTTCAGACCGAATTCGATTTCTTTTCCCACGCTGGGAACTGCGACGATAGTGACTACAAACGGAAAGATCTTCAACTCTACCGATGCGGGTCTAACGTGGAATCAACAACAAAGTGGACTCACGTCATCGCTGAATGGGATCGCTTTTGTTAATGCCACTACTGGATTCATCGTCGGCACAAGCGGCGTAATCCTTGGCACAACGAACGGCGGGAACTCGTGGGTGTCTCAGGCCTCCAATGTCCTTGTGGGGCTGAAAGCTGTGGCAATGCCGACTTCCTCGTTTGCCGTGGCTGTTGGCTACGACGGCATTATCATGCAGACACATTCGGGCATTATTCTCTCTGTCGGCGGAACGAACCCACAAAGCCCATCGACGTTTGCACTCGATCAGAACTATCCTAATCCGTTCAATCCATCAACGACAATTCCATTTCAGATGGCGAGACGCGGAACTGTCTCTTTGAAGATTTATGATCTGCTCGGAAGAGAAATAGCAACAGTGGCAACAGGATCGTACGATGCGGGAGTTCATCGGGTCGTCTGGAATGCAGAGTCGGTCGCGAGCGGCATATACTTCGCACGACTCGCAGTCGACGGAAGTCACGTTGACTCAAAGAAACTCGTTCTGATCCGCTAACATCACCACATTGACCGAGGATTACGACTATGAAAATCAGAATCATAAGTTTGTTCGTGCTCGTCATGATCGTGTTCATCGTGACTACGAGCGTGAGTCAGAATGTTGTGGCCGGACGCCAGGGCTTCACCATGCAGATGCAATTAGACAATCGGGGAGTTTTTGGACAATACGCATTTCCGGGTGGTCCCACATCCACGGAAACGATGGGCCTCGAATATCCGATTGGCCAGAAGATCGAACATCTCTTCGGGGCTGGCTTGTGGGTTGGCGGCAGACTCGATACAGCCCGCGCCGGAACATCCCCGGCGCTTCCTCTTGTCTCAGTTGCATTCGAAGGCTGGGCCGGACCTATCAACGAGTACTATGCTGGGCCAAGTTCCGCTGACACAATTTGGAAAGTGATCGGTCGCGGAGTTCCGCGTCCTCCGAGCTGGGAAAGCTACTGGGGAAATTCCATTCCGCGGGTCTCGGTTTCGGACAACGACTTCTACATGTGCTACAACGACACAGGGCGTTCGGTCACCGGTCATATCCCACTTCGGTTGAAGGTCGTTCAAAGTTCATTCGTCTGGGCGGATACGATGTGGGAAGGAATTCAAATTATTGAGTACAAGGTGATCAACCAGGGAAGAAAGACGATCGACAGTGCGTACGTCGGCTGCCATGTTGAAGGGGATGTAGGGTATAGGGATGGGAGGCCCTTCTGGGAATTGAATTGCAGCGGATATCTTCAATCCACAAGAACCGGCTACACCGAAAACCCTGTTGTGCGTGGCACAACGCCGATTGGGCTATCGCTGTTGAAAGCATCGCGACCGCTCGACTCACTGCGAATATCGGTGCGCCACTTCACCGGTTCCCAGACTCCGCCGAACGACCAGTACAAGTATCCATTCATAAGCACCGGGCAGATTGACCCCGATGAATATCCGGCTCTCTCGGATTCGAGATTCTTACTTTCGTGCGGTCCATTCACCATCAGACCATTTGCCGATACGGTTGTGGTTGCATTCGCGTTCGTGTCAGGACAGAGCATCAATCAACTCGATCTGCGTGCGCAGAAGGCGAGACAACTGTATCTGACAGCTGTAAGTCCGGATGTTCTCGGGTTGGGCGTACGGAAGAAGGAGTAGACGCGAATGTTGCCTCGCGTTGGGCGGTGGAGGTTGAAAGTGCAGGGGTCATTAAAGTGGAATTCGCCGCGTGAGGAAAAAGTACTAACGGAAATCTGAATTTTTTTTGTCGGGACGACTCGGTGAGATCGTCCCGACATCTCTACATTAACCCCTGCCGAACACATCAGAAAGGGTTAAGCAATGCTGCACTCACATTTCTCGCTTCACACAATCAAGCTTTTCGCTGCTTCACTTCTGTTGGTCTTGATCGTTCCTACGTTGACTCGTTCGCAAGGATGGATATCCCAGAACAGCGGAACAACAAACTGGCTCTACGGCGTATCGATGGTTGATGAAGCCAACGCCGCGGCTGTTGGCTACAACGGGACGATCCTCACGACGACGAACGGCGGCGCCTCTTGGATTCCGCAGACAGGTGGGACTATTCAACCGTTGTTGGGAATCCATTTTCTCAATGCCAGCGTAGGCGTTGCAGTCGGCAGGCGCGGCGTCATCATACGCACGATCAACCGCGGATCAACATGGAGTGTCGTTGTAAGCAACACCGGCGAAGATCTGTATAGTGTAACGTTCGCCGACGCGACCAACGGCTTTGCGGTCGGGAGTTATGGAACAATTCTGAAATCGACTGATGCAGGACAATCGTGGTCGCCGCTCGTGAGCAACAGCCGCGAGGTTTTGTATCGCGCAAAATTCACAAGTCCGATGAACGGGTATGTTGTCGGAGGATTCAAGGAAGGAGTGATACTTCGGACAACGAACGGTGGAGTTAGCTGGAGTCGTCAGGCGTTTGCCGCGACGACAAATCTCTTTGGGCTCGCTTTTGCGAACGCCAGTGTTGGATTGGCGGTTGGAATGAAGGGCACGATGCTGCGAACAACTAACGCAGGTTCAAGTTGGACTCTTATACCTTCTACTGGCGATACGAGTACTTTCACCTCGGTCACGTTCTTCGACGCAACAACGGCTGCTGTTGTTGGCGGTCGCGTGTTGATCTCTCGCGATGCAGGTCTGACGTGGGCAAAACAATATGTTCCGACTCCGTATGCAATTGATATTACATCGACCAATGATAGCACCGGAATGATTGTCGGATCCGACGGTCTGATACTGCGAACAGGACCAAGCGATGGCTGGCAAATTCTATCGTACGGCATACTGCCGCCGCTCAACGGAGTATCATTCGCTGATACGCTCAACGGTGTCGCGGTCGGAGCTTCGGGCACGATTGTGTGGACGACCAACGGAGGAACATCATGGCATCCGGTTAGCTCAGGAGTTTCACATGAACTACTCGCTGTTGAAATGATCAGTCCTTCGCTTATGATCGTGACAGGTGACTCGGGAACCATCTTGAAATCAACCGACAAAGGTGCGACATGGACGCGACAAAACAGCGGCACGTTCCGCAAGTTGTACGGAATCAGCTTTGTCTCTCCAACAATGGGAACGGTTGTTGGTGATTCGGGTCTCGTGTTGAGAACGCGAGATGGTGGACAGACATGGCTCAAGCAGACACTCGTTGGAACGATTTACGATGTCGCGTTTGTCAATGCAAGCCTCGGCGTCGCAGTCGCAAAACCTGCTCTTGGAATAAGCTACGTCTTCCGAACAATTGACAGCGGTGCAACCTGGACGTACATCCCCACAGCCTCTAACTATAGGCCACGCGCAGTGGCATTCAACACGCTCGAATCGGCGACTTTTGTGAATCAGCCCGGCAGAATCTACAGATCGACTGACGCGGGCGCGACGTGGAATGTTCAGGCAAATGTACCCGGATACCTTAATGCGATCGCGTTTGCCAACTCCCAGCTTGGCATGATTGTCGGTTCGGATGGAACGATTCTCGGTACGGTTGACGGAGGCACCACGTGGCTTCTGCAAAGCTCGAGTGTTCGGCTTGCGCTGAATTCAGTGGCAATGCCAAGTCCGTCCTTCGCCGTTGCAGTTGGCGCAGAGGGCGTGATCCTCCAGACTCGTTCAGGAGTTGTCCTCACAACAGAAGAAGGTGATCCGACGATTGCCCGAACATTCACGCTCGGACAGAACTATCCCAACCCATTCAATCCAACAACGATAATTCCGTTTTCTCTCGGTCAGCGATCTTCTGTTACCATCAAAGTGTTTGACGTCCTCGGCAGAGAGATCGCACTAGTTGTGAACGGAACGTATGAGAGAGGAGCGCACTCAGCGAGCTGGGATGCGCGCAAGTACTCCAGCGGCGTGTACTTCTACCGGCTCACGATCGATGACCGGGCTGTTGAGTCAAAGAAACTCCTTCTCATCCGTTGACACCATCGAAAGGGCACGTCGATGAACAAGAGCAGTCAAGCATTTCTCACAGCGCTGTTGAGTTGTTGGTGCATTCAAGCTTCTGTGAGTCAGACGATTGACGTTGAGCGGCAAGGATTTGAGATGCGAGTCTTGATGGACAATCGTGGCGTCTTCGGTCGATATACCCTAAGCGTTCCTCCTCTCCAGCGTGACACCATCGGACTCGAGTATCCCATCGGCCAGCGAATTGAACATCTGTTTGGAGCAGGTTTATGGATCGGTGGCAAACTTGATACCGCTCGTGTCGGAACGTCGCCGCCTCTGAAGCTTGTCTCGGTAGCGTTTGAGGGTTGGGCTGGTCCAATGCATGAGTTCTATCCGGGCAGTACGCCGGCGGACACAATCTGGAAAGTGAACGGCCGGGGAGTGCCACGCCCATCGAGTTGGGAAAGTTATTGGGGAAATGCTCTCCCGCGTGTTTCAGTTTCAGACAATGATTTTTACATGACATACTCAGACACTGCACGTTCAATCACCGGACACGTACCGCTCCGACTTAAGGTTATCGAGAGTTCCTTTGTTTGGGCAGACACGATGTGGGAAGGAATCCAAATCATCCAATTCAAAGTGATCAACCAGGGATCGAAAGTCATCGACAGTTCGTACATCGGATTCTTTGTCGAGGCCGATATTGGATGGACAGAGGTGGCTGTGTTCTATCTGCGAAACTGCTCGGGCTATTTGCCCTCATCAAGAACAGCATACACGGCTGATCCGCTGAGTTTTGCCGTTACTCCGGTGGGGTTGAGCTTCTTGAACGTTTCGCCGCCGCCCGATTCGTTGCGTTTCACTGTGCAGATCTTCTCGGGGCCGGGCACGCCTGCCGTGGACGAGTTCAAATATCCGTTCATGAGCACAGGCGAGATCGATCCTGATGAGTACCCCGCGCTCTCCGATTCGCGGTTCTTGTTTTCGTGCGGCCCGTTCACCATCAGACCTATTGCCGATACAATAGTTGTTGCATTTGCATTGGTTGCGGGGCAGAGCATCAATCAACTCGATGTGCGCGCGCAGAAGGCGCGACAACTGTATCTGACGGCAGTAAGTCCGGATGTTCTCGGGTCGGGCGTACGGAAGAAGGAGTAGACGCGTGACCTAAGCGTCCCTACGACGCGTTAACAAGCTCTTTTGACTCGAGGTAAAGTGTCTCCGGGGCGAAGTCCTGCTCGTGCGGCCATTGAACGGTGTTGAACGCAACGCGGACCTGGCGAAAGTACATGAGGTCTTTCAATTCGACAAAAATGCCCTTGTCAAGATATGGACGGACGTCGAACACACGCTTCGTTCCATTGTCGAACGCGAGAATGAGTGAATAATCGTCTTGTGGCGTAGCGGAAACAATCTTGATCATGGTTACTACTTTAGCGGATCAATCTTGAAAACTTGTTGTCCTTCCGTTGCAAGCCGCCAATTCGCAAGAAGCTCCTCTTTGTGAATCTCGATCCACGCAAGAACCAGCCTTAGCTTCGCAGGTGGCAGTGTTCCTCCAAGAATACTCCCATCAGGGATGGAGACAATCGCTTCTTCATCGGCGTACTGAACATGTATGTGCGGGCTCTTGTGTTGTTTGTTGTCAAAGTAATACATCAGCACAACAACACCATAGAACATTGAGATGACAGGCATCAGTTTCTCACCGAGTCACAAGATTGTCTTCAAGGGCAATATATCCACGAAGCCGAAGTATGTCAAGCTGAACAATCAAATCAACGGGCCTAACGCCGTGGAGAGAAAAAGGTAGGCTGGAAACTGCGGACAGTTTTTTGATACTGCCATAACTGCCTTCTTGTCTTTCTAATTCGTGTGCACCATATTGTGGTCAGACTGGTCAGATGAGGAGTGAACGGCAATGTCCAATTATTGGCAGGTACAACAAGCTAAGGCGAAATTCAGCCGACTGATGGAACGCGCTATGAAGCATGGGCCCCAATTCATAACGAAACATGGGCGTGCCGCCGTCGTAGTTCTTTCCGCTGCAGAATATCAAAGCGCAGGGAATGCCGATGGAACTCTGGTTGAGTTCTTCCAGCGTTCTCCTCTGCGCGGTTCCGGGCTCAAGTTCGACCCCGGGTTTGACCTTCACCTGCAGAATCTCTATACTGCTTCATGCAAGGCTCCTTCCGCTTACAAGTCGCAGCACTCTTCTGTTTCTTGGCGGCCGCGTTCTCGCAGCTGTATGCGGCGAGCATCATCCGATCAGCTGATATCCGGGGGAATTCCACTTTCACCACAAGAGAAATCCGTGGCTGGCTCGTGACGAAAGAGAATGCCGTACTCTCTCCCTCCATCCTCGCAACCGACAAATCACTCATCAAAGAAAACTATCGCCAACGTGGCTATCTCGCTGCCGATGCGATAATCGAGACCTTATTCTCGGAGCCGGACTCCGCGTACGCGGATGTCGCATTCACCATCTCCGAAGGGAAGCAGACAGTCGTTGGAGATATTGCGTTACGCGGGCAGACGCAGTTCTCACGCGACGAAATCATTGCGAAGTTCAATACGCAGAACGGCGATCCGCTCATCGAGTCGGTTCTCGAAAGCGACATCGAAGATCTGCTTCTGCAGTATGAACGAATCGGATTTCCGTTTGCCCTCTGCGATATCGAGGAACTGAAAACGCGTGAAGGTCAGGAGGCCGACACGGTCGATATCGTCCTGGCTGTAGATGAAGGTGAGGCCGTGACGATCGACGAGATTCGCGTTGAAGGAAACAAGGAGACCGATCCCGCGGTAGTTGTGCGAGAGACGAGAATCGCTTCCGGAGAAATGTTCAACCCAATAAAAGTGGAGGCGATCAGACCGCGGCTCATGCGCCTCAACATTTTCTCGGATGTGGCCGAGCCTGAACTCTATCAACGCAACGACAAAAGCGGCTTGCTCATCCGCGTTCAGGAGGGAAGCACCAACACATTCGACGGCGTTATCGGGTACATTCCCGGCAACGGCGTTGACCAAGCCGGTTACCTTACGGGACTTGTTTCCGTGTCGATGCGCAATCTCTTCGGAACAGGAAGGAAGTTGAGTTTTCGGTGGGCACGCGAAGATCGGTTGTCGCAGGAACTCGGTGTTCGCTATCTCGAGCCGTGGATCTTTTCCCTTCCGGCAAATGTCGGCGGAGGATTTCTGCAGCGACAACAAGACTCATCGTACGTACGTCGCGTGTTCGACGTGAAAGCCGAGTTGATGCTTTCGGAAGAGCTTTCGGTTGCCGCCCTCTTCAGTTCGGAAAATATTATTCCCGCTGCGGCAGACCAGGAATTCACCCGCGTGTTCCAAAGCTCGATTCTCAGCTTTGGCGGCGAAATTCTGTACGACACTCGCGACGATGGCTACAGCCCTACCAGGGGCGCGCGCTACCGCACCGACTACCAATACGGACGCAAGCGCTTCAGCAACGTGCCTGCCTCGCTGGTTGCGCAAGTCGGCACGCGGGCCTCGGTTCAGCGCTTCACATTGGATTTGGATTTCTATCTTTCATTTATCACACGGCAGGTGTTCGCGTTTGGCATTCACGGCAAAGAACTCAGGAGCAGCCGCCCCGAGGAAGGCGAGATGTTCCGTCTCGGCGGCAGCCGCACGCTGCGCGGTTTTCGCGAGAGCCAGTTTATCGGTTCGCGCGTCGGCTGGTCGAATCTGGAGTACAGGTTCCTTCTCGCACGCCGGTCGTTTTTCTTTGGTTTTGTGGATGGAGGATATTATTTTCGTCCTGCAGACGCGGTGCGCAGCATCCCCAAAAGTGATGCTTTCAAGTACGGGTACGGAATCGGCATACAGCTCGAGACCGGCCTCGGCATTCTCGGCGTGAGTTTCGCGCTGGGCAGCGACAATACTTCCTTCAGCAACGGAACAATTCACTTCGGACTGATCAATGACTTCTGATTCCATCGTTCAAGAAAAGATCGATATGCTTCGCTATGAGCGGGAGTATTGGAGGGATGGAGTCTTGAACGTTGCCGGTGTTGATGAGGCGGGACGCGGTCCTCTGGCGGGACCGGTGGTTGCCGCCGCGGTGATCTTCAAGCCCGAATATTTCATCGAAGGAGTGAACGACTCGAAAGTGCTCGCGCCCGAAGAGCGGGAAGAATTGTATGCACGAATCGTTGCCGAAGCAGTCACATTCGGCGTCGGGGTCATTCATCACGACGTGATCGATCATGTCAATATTCTCCAGGCGACATACAAAGCAATGCACGAAGCCATACGCCAACTCTCCGTTACTCCATCGATGCTGCTGATTGATGGAAACAGATTTCTGGACAACGGCATTGCATACAAAACGATTATCGATGGCGATGCGCTCAGCTTTTCAATCGCCGCGGCATCCATTGTCGCGAAGGTCACCCGTGACCGGATGATGATTGATTATGAGAAGCAGTTTCCTGGCTACGGATTTGCAAAACATAAAGGCTATGCAACTCCCGAACATCGTGATGCGATCAAGCGGCTCGGTCTGTGCGAGATCCATCGGCGCTCGTTCACGGTGAGACCCCAATTGGAGTTAGAGTTCTGACAGGAGGTTTCCTTTCGTTGTAATTTCAACGACAAAGAACCGATTTGTCAAATTATAGGAGACGAGACAATGGAGGCGGACTTGTTGAGCCGTGTTGAGATCAACCCAAAGATAATGTTTGGCAAACCTGTAATTGGGGGAACACGCTTGACCGTCGAGCTTGTTCTTGAGAAACTTGCGCAAGGGTACACACATGAAAAGTTGATAGGCGAATATCCGTTTCTGACTGAAGAAGGAATTCGAGCGTCGTTGATGTACGCTGCAAAATCGCTCTCTGTTTCAGGGATCGTGTGAGTGTCGCCGCCATGCTCAAACTCTCCACAAAACAATCCGGCGATGAAGGCGAAGAAATCGCTCGCCACTACTTGCAGCAGCTCGGCATGACGATCGTTGAAACCAACTACCGCATGGGCAAGTCCGGCGAAATCGATATCATTGCACGAGACGGCAGTGTACTGGTGTTTTGTGAAGTGAAGTTGCGCCGCAATGATGAGTACGGCGATCCCGAGTTTGCCATCACGCCGCGAAAGCAGGCACAGGTTCGCAGACTTGCTCACGCGTATTTGTACGAGCGAGAGATCGAGGATCAGGAGTGTCGGTTTGATGTTGTTGCGATAAAGAAGTTCGGCGCCAAACCGGACATCTACTATATTCCGAACGCGTTCTAACGATGTGCAGATCAGAGAGAATCATCGGCGGTAGCTGCCTGAGATTTTTGGGGCTTCATGTGGGCCTGCCTGCCGCCTGCCTGCCGGTAGGTAGGGTAGGCAGATGTTCCGGTCTGCGCACAGCGTGTCGCCCGGACGCGGCAGAGTGTGTCTGGCGTCGGAACTGACGAATGAGAAGAGAACAGAATCGTTCCGCCACAATTTGATTTGATATCATCAACCAACCAACGATCCTATGAATGCTCTACCCTTCATCCTTGTTTCACTTGCCGTTCTCGCAATTGCCTATCGGTACTACAGCGCGTTTATCGCCGCAAAAGTCGTCACCCTGAACGATCTGCGGAAGACGCCGGCGCATGAATTCTACGACGGACAGAACTATCATCCCACAAACAAATGGGTACTGTTCGGCCATCACTTTGCGGCAATCTCTGGCGCGGGCCCGCTCATCGGCCCGGTGCTTGCAACGCAATTCGGGTACCTGCCCGGATTTCTTTGGCTGCTGTTTGGCGTGTGTCTTGCAGGCGCGGTGCACGACTTCGTCATTCTTGTCGCGTCAATCAGAAGGAAAGGAAAGTCGCTCGCAGAAATTGCCCGCAACGAAATCAGTCCGCTCGCCGGCATTATCGGCTCGGTCGCGATTCTGATCATTGTTGTGATTGCGCTCGCGGGACTTGGCCTGGCTGTCGTGAACGCACTGCGCGAAAGCTCGTGGGGCACATTCACTATTGCGATGACGATTCCGATCGCGTTGCTTGTCGGGTTGTATATGTACCGCATTCGTCCGGGCAAGGTTGCTGAAGCGAGTATTGTTGGAGTGATCGGCGTGATCGCGGCGGTAATCATCGGCGGCGCGGTGCCAGGCTCGTTTCTCGAACCCTACTTCACGCTCTCGCGTGAAGGCATCATCATCTCCATCGCCGTGTACGGATTTATCGCGTCCGTGCTTCCGGTGTGGCTGCTGCTCTGCCCGCGTGATTATCTCAGTTCGTATATGAAGATCGGAACGATCGCCGCGCTTGTCATCGGCGTGATTGTTGTTGATCCGCATTTGCGCATGCCGGCGGTTACCGAGTTCATCCACGGCGGTGGACCGATTATTCCGGGCAAGATGTTCCCCTTCGTGTTCATCACGATTGCGTGCGGAGCAATCTCGGGATTTCATTCGCTCGTCTCCTCCGGCACAACGCCGAAGATGCTCAACAAAGAGTCGGACGCCCGGTTCATCGGCTACGGCGCGATGCTGATGGAAGGACTCGTCGGTATCATTGCTTTGATCGCAGCAAGCTCGCTCTTCCCCGAAGATTATTTTGCGATCAACCTCTCGCCGGAAAAATTCGCGGCGCTGGGACTCACCCCTGTGAATCTCGAAGAACTCTCGCGTGAAGTCGGTGAATCGATTGCCGGACGCCCGGGCGGCGCCGTGTCGCTAGCTGTTGGGTTTGCGCAAATCTTCTCATCGATTCCCGGAATGAAGAGCCTGATGTCGTACTGGTACCATTTCGCGATCATGTTCGAGGCATTGTTCATTCTAACGACGATCGACACAGGGACGCGTGTCGCTCGTTTTCTTGTGCAGGAGTTTGGCGGACGAATCTGGAAGCCGTTCGAGCGGACGGACTGGCTCCCCGGCGCGCTCTTCTCCACTGCGCTCGTGGTATTCGGCTGGGGCTACTTCATCTGGACGGGAAACATCAGCACCATCTGGCCGATGTTCGGAACGGCAAATCAGTTGCTCGCTGCCGTTGCGCTTGCCGTCGCGACCAGCGCGATCATCAACTCGGGCAAGACGAAGTACGTGTGGGTGACGCTTGTGCCGATGGCGTTTGTTTCCGTCACGACGCTCACTGCCGGCTGGCTGAACGTTACTGATAATTTTCTCCCCCTGACCGACAATCCTGCGACCGCAACTCAAGGCTACGTCAACTCCACTCTCACGATCGTCATGATGCTCTGCGCAGTGGTGATTATCATCGAGTCATTCCGCCGATGGTATCGCGTGTTGGTGAAGAAGGAGCTTGTCGTCAGCGGGCAAGTCGTTGATGTCACTGACAGGAATTTCACTCCACCCGAATACGGATGCTGCTAGAAGCGTAGCCGAAAACCCATCACAATGAAAAATTACCGCCAAGACGCCAAGTGTTCTTGAGAGAAGATCTTAAAATCGATTTCGTTTCATCGCCTTGGCGTCATGGCGCCTTGGCGGTTTTCTTTCATCAGGGCTTTTCGTCCAGACCTCTAGGGATTTTGATATTTGAGTGTTACCACCAGAAAATGCATATTATGCCAACGGGAAGGCTCTGGAATGCATCTACAGCAGACAAAACGCGGGAGCCGCCTATCCGGCGGTCCACAATACTATTTTCATGATCTATCAGAACCGGTTAAGATATACCTGAGAGAGAAAGGAGCAGTTCAAGTCGCGCTGGTCACTCCCTATGGCGCTACAAAGTCTGATTACTTCGCTGTCAGCGCCGACAAGAAACTCGATGCAAAGCATCGACCGATTTCGGGTAATGTCGGGCATGACCGCGTGCAGCAAGGAACAGCGGGCGAGAGCATTGGAGAGTCGATCAGGTTCTGGTACAAACTGCCCGATGGAGACTTCGAGCGAATAGACTTGGATATAGATATTCGGGATGAAGTCTTCTATCTCACTCCACTGAAGTACAAATTTGCCGAAGCCACGAAGCACAAGGATATTCGAAGGATCGAACGACCACTGAGTTTCACAAGAGATTACGCGAGTCCGCTATGGACACGTCAATTGGTTCGAGTTGAAAAGAGGAATCCAGGGATAGTCTCCTGGGCGCTTGACGAAATATGTCGAGTGGTTAAGGTACACCGCCCTGCGTCGAAGTTGGCGCACATTCAGGAAACGGATCTTCTTCGTGCTTCGGGACCGTTGAAACACCTCGGCGTTCAACTCGGAGGATATGTCGGGAAGGGATATGATTGCATGACGGATTTTTGTTTTCTCGATTTTCCAATTTATACAGTGCCTGTCGAAATAAAACGAAACAGTGCCGGCTTTGAATATCAACAACATAAATATGGAAAGCATGAGCTTTCGAGAGCTGTTGTCCTCTGCGCCATTCACGGGCACAAGCAGATGCCTCCTCACATCGATGTGATTGAACTTGAGGCGCTTTGTACTCATGCGAGACAATTTCCGTCGAGCAGCAATTGAAATCACATAGCAAAATATCTCCCCTCACAAGACCAATTCCGGCTGCACGGCAGAGCACGAGAAGGCACTATGGGGTTCACCCATACTTCACCAGGCGACCACCAAATGTAGTTCGGAAATACATCCTTCACTATTCGAACGAGGGGGAAAGAGTTCTCGATCCGTTCGGAGGGTCGGGCGTTGCGGCCATTGAGGCTTTTTTGGAAAACAGGATCGGCATTCAGAACGACATTAACCCATTTGCAAACTTCATTGCGCAGGGGATTGTCGATCTCGCGAAGGGCGACCTTTCACGTTACAAAAATGTCTTATCATCTCTGAAAGATCGGTGCGAAAGACGGCTGTTGGCAATTGCGGATGCAGACGAATCGCGTGTTCAGGAGATTCTGGCAACAATGGACCTCCCGCCCAATGTAGAATTGCCAAGCGACTCAGACGCAAGAACGTATCACGATCTTTTCACGCCGCGCCAGTTGTGTTCTCTTGCCCTGTTGAAGACGGAAATCGATTGCATCGAGGACGAGTACGCCAAGAGCGCCATGAGGCTAGCATGGTCTGCCACCCTTGCAAAGCTCAACCGAACGTTTCTGTCAGCGGAAGGACGGGCTGAGTCACGCGGCGGGTCGAGCATCTTCAGTATCTATCGTTACAAGATTGCAAGAAAGCCTGTAGAGCTGCCTGCATGGAAGACATTCTCGGAACGCGCCCTTAACATCTTGGCCGCCAAGGAAGAAATCGAGCGGGCAATAGATCTCAAACGACGGACAAGCGGTTGGTCAGGTACGTTTCAAGCGCGTTCATGTGACGTTGACGAACTCGTGGATGAATTCAAGAACTCCGTTGATTATATCTTTACTGACCCCCCCTATGGTGGCCACATCTCGTACCTCGATCTATCAAGTCTCTGGACGATTTGGCTTGGGAGCGCACCTTCGCGGGACACACGGGAACGGGAAATGATTGTTGGCGGCGACTTGTGCATACCTGAGTCGACGTACATTCATCGACTCGGAAACAGCATGAGGGTGTGCACACAATTGTTGAAGCAAGGAAGGTGGCTTTCCGTTGTGTTTCAGCATTGGAACATCAACTACTTTGAATCCATCTTAAGTTCCATCACGCAAGAGGGGGCGGAACTGAAGGCCGCAGTCTCCCAGGTTGGTGATCCGGTTTGGTCAATGCACAAAAAGAAGAACAAGGAACTCGTACTTGCCGGCGAGCTTATTCTTACCTTCTATAAGTCGGGTCGAGTTCCGAAGATGAAAGGCCAGAACGGCTTCAACGCTCAAGACCGAATACGAAGGGTTCTCGCGGAAACAAGGGCCGACAGGATTTATAGTGAGGGACTCTTCAATGATCTCATCATCGCAGCGTGGCGGAATTCGGCGATTCACTCTCTAAATATCAGTCGAGATGAATTTACCTCCTTGATTGAAGGATCTGGCTGGTCCTACGATTCGCATCATCACTGCTGGGTAAGGCAAAAAACCGCTCGACCATCTCTCTTCGCTGTTCCGTAGCGCAAAGCGCATCACCCATTATTCAAAGCAGTGCAATGCTCATTTCATCCCGCTTGTCATAGAAGGTTGACGTATGGAATTCGATCTGATGGAATGGATTCATCTTGGCGTACGATGGATGCATGTCTTTGCTGCTATTCTTTGGATTGGCACAACGTACTTCTTCACGTGGCTGGATGCGCGGTTCTCTGCGTTGATGAAGAAGAATGACGGCGAGAAGAATGTCTGGATGGTGCACAGCGGAGGTTTCTACGTCGTCGAGAAGCAGAAGAGTCCCGCCAGCACGCCGGCGACGCTCCATTGGTTCAAGTGGGAGTCGGCATTGACATGGATGAGCGGCATCTTTCTCCTCGGCTATCTGTACTACTACGGCGGACTGTTGGTCGATGAGACGATGAGCGAGCGCACGGCAATGATTGTCGGGATCGCGACGATCATTCTCTCCTGGCCCGTGTACGACTTCCTCTGGAAGACATCGCTGGCCAAAAACGAATTCGTCGCGGCAGCGCTCTCGTATGCGTTGATCGTTGCGTGCGCGTATGGCCTCTTGCAGTACATGGCCCCGCGTGCCGCGTACATGCATGTCGGTGCACTGTTCGGCACGCTGATGACTGCCAATGTGTGGCAGGTGATTATTCCTGCGCAAAGAAAAATGGTCGCTGCACTCACTGCACAACAACCGGTGGACACGTCGCTTGGTGAGCGAGCAAAAACGCGATCCAAACACAACACGTACATGGTCATGCCGGTCGTGTTCATCATGATCAGCAATCATTTCCCGACGATCACGTACGGCAGCTCCGCCAACTGGATTGCGGTCGCGCTACTGATTGCGGTCGGATGGGGAGTTGCGATGCGCGTCAGACGAGCATAACTGAGAGGATCACATTCATGCCTACACACATCACCGCCCCGTCAATCATCGAAGCTGCAGGAAACAAACCGAAGATTATCGCCGAGTACATTGGACGCGTCAATTCGAAAACCGAGTCGGTGAGCATTGCGCGCATGCGAAGTCCGTCGGGTTGGATTGAGCCGGGACAGACACCCGGGTTCGACGAATACACTGTCGTGCTCAAAGGCAGTCTGCGCGTAACAACGCGTCAGGGAAGTACTGACGTTCAGGCCGGCGAAGCAATCATCGTGCAGAAAGGTGAGTGGGTTCAGTACAGCACGCCCGGTGCTGAAGGCGCAGAGTATGTTGCCGTGTGTCTTCCTGCGTTTTCCATGGAGACAGTGCATCGCGACACGTAAGAAAAAAATCCTCACATATTGTTTGGTGGAAACAATACATGAGGATTCTTCAACATCGGAGGCAAATGACACTGCTCGCTCCCGATACTCTATAGACAAATGCACAGAAGAGGCTCTCCCGCACCATTCAATGTTGAACCACTGCCTCTGCTGTGCACTGTCTCTGCCTTGAACTGCTTCTCATCACCAACATCTCACCCCACGCCAACCCTACGGCCAACGGCACGTCAAGCAGTTCTTCCCTGCACCCCAACTTCTGTGATCACGCTGCCAACTCGGCATTGGGCTGTGCAACAAGCCCGCGAAGCACCGAGACAAAATCAGAAAACTGTGTCGCCTTGTGAAAGAAATAATCTGCGCCAAGACTTATGGTCACACGACGGTACTGGTCGTATGGAAAATTGGTGAGCACAATTGTCTTCGGCATTCCCGTCTCATTCTTTTTGATCGAATGCAAAATGTCAATGCCCGTTCCTGCTTTCAATCGAATATCCAGAATCACGAGATCGGGTCTGAGCCGGTTGATTGCTTCGACCGCATCAGAAGCGTTTTCGGCTTCGCCCACCACCTCGGCTCCACGGCACTCCGCAATGGAGCTTGTTAGCACTTTTCGGAATATCACCGAATCATCCGCAATGAATACCCGCATCTCGATCCCTTTCACTCATGACAGCTGCTCAGTAATGACTCGCAACAAAATAATATGCAGCGCGGGATTTTGCCATCGGACTACGCTCTCTTTTTACATCAGAAAAATGCGTATGGCCACATAGTAGTTTGTCCTATGCGCGGAACCACGTAGCGGCAGTCCAATGTGAAGCGTAATTCGATGATCTGGAGTGAGAGTTTGCGCGATGTCGCTTACATGACTGCGGCGATCATGTCAGCAAAGAAATATTTTCGGATGAAGAAGTCAGAGAAGATTGTTCCGGCGATACCATTGATATGCGCGCTCGACGGCTACTTCGAATCGAGTGATGGAGTAGCCCAGCTCGCGTTGAGCCTTTGCGCTCGAATACCAGTTGTAGCGTCCGGCGCCCGCGACAAGATCGGATGTGATGATGGGTGGGATGTGAAGCGCGTGGCTCACGCGCTCAACGATGCGTGCAGCGGCGCGCAAAAACGGCAGCGGCAGTTTGATGATTGGCGCAAGACCGCCGACAATCTTCGCGGTGCGCGTGAACGCCTC